>CADBYQ010000093.1 GCA_902798865.1 Pseudoselenomonas ruminantium
GCCATGGAGCCGGCAATCTGGAAGGCCTGCGTGATCGGCGTCTTCTTGTCCACGACCTGCATCAGACGGTCGTTCGGAATGGTGATGATGGTATCCACATGCTGCTTGAGGTTGGCAATGCCGGATTCGGCGTTGCGTTCGCGCTTCTTCCCTTCAAAGCCAAAGGGCTTCGTCACCACGCCAACGGTCAGCGCGCCGATTTCCCGGGCACACTCGGCAACCACCGGTGCTGCACCGGTACCCGTACCGCCGCCCATACCGGCAGTAACAAAGACCATATCGGCCCCGCGCAGCGCTTCCAAAATATCGTCGCGGCTTTCCTCGGCCGCCTTCTGTCCGATTTCCGGACGAGCACCTGCACCTAATCCCCTGGTGAGTTTCTCGCCAATCTGCATACGCTTCGGCGCGAGTGACTTTAAGAGCGCCTGCGCATCCGTATTCACTGCGATAAATTCGACTCCCTGCAGTCCGAAATTTATCATGCGGTTCACGGCATTGCTGCCGCCGCCGCCTACACCGATTACTTTAATCTTGGCCAACTGATCCAGGCCGTTTTCCTCTAGTTCAAACACAGCGTTAACCCCCATGATGTTTGTATTCTATATCCTGTGGAAACGGTATTACGTCCACGTGGATTCCTAACTTGCACAAATATACTCCTTAATTCTATCATTTATCGACACATAATGCTATAACTTTCCTAAAAAAAATACAAAAAAAGAAAAGGGAGCCTGTCCCAAGGCTCCACTTTCGTCGTTATTCTTTTGGTTTAAACGGATTTTTTTCTTCCTTTCGTCCACCTGCTGCAGCGACCCAGTCCAATTCTTCATCGCTGAGTTTTGCCGACTGCCAGCGGCTGTTATGCGGCTGCATCGCCAGCAGCCTGTCCAGCAGCTGCTCCCGCACGGGATGGCAGCGGGAAAAATCAAACTGCCTGAGTTCCTGCTCCAACAACTTATCATCCATGTCAATCACTCCTTCAATTTTTCTTCTTATCCTTTATATCCCGAAACGGGTGAAAGTGTTATACGATTTTGTAAAAAAAGCCTGCTGACATATTCTGCCGCAGGCTATCCCTAATTTATCGGTTATTTACACCCTTACCCCAAATGTGTCTTTTAAGCCGTCCAGCTGGCCGCCACGGATGACCTTCGTGCCGTTTTCCGCATCGAAGTTTGCCCAGAACTGCTGACGGGTAATGACGTTGCCCTGCTTGTCCGTGTAGACATTGCCATTGGCCAGGCCGCCCTTGTCTTCATAACCAGTATAGCCCATGCCATGGAGTTTGTCACGAACAGATGCACAGTCGGCATATTCCTTGTCGAGCAGGCCGCGCTTATAAAGCTCACTGCTGTCGGCAACGGTTTCGATAATCGTACCGCCGGCTACGCCATCCAGTTCTTCAAGATCCATCTTTTTGTTTTCCAGATTTGACATATCAATCATCCTTTCCTTGTCATCCAAGCTTTATCACTTCGGCTTTGTTCTTTATATCCGTGAACCGGCCAAAGTGTTATGGTTTTTTTTATTTTTTTTGCAAAATTTTTTTGAGCCGGTCCCGCGCCTGTTTCAACGCTACGCGGACGGAACTTGGCGCCATGCCCAGCTGTTCGGCAATCTCCGTGGAATTCATTTCCAGCCAGTAGGCCATCTCCAAAATCTTCTGCTGCCGTTCGGGCAGCTGCAGGATGGCGGCCCGCAATTCC
Source organism: Pseudoselenomonas ruminantium (assembly GCA_902798865.1). Taxonomy (GTDB): domain Bacteria; phylum Bacillota; class Negativicutes; order Selenomonadales; family Selenomonadaceae; genus Selenomonas_A; species Selenomonas_A ruminantium_L. Next base: position 1,707 of record CADBYQ010000093.1, read on the forward strand.
TCGGTGCCTTCCCGCGTCAAGAACTGTCCTTCAGGCGTCTCCTGCCGGTCATCTGCGGGGTCGAAGGACTCCTCCCAGGGAACATGCATCGTATAGGACTTGCTGCCATAGTATTTATTGAGCACATTCTGCGCGATGCGAAAGAGCCAGGTGGAAAAAGCGCCCTTGTCCGGGTCAAACTGCTCCAGATGCTGATACATGCGGACAAAGGTATCGCTGACCAGTTCGTCGGCCAGGCTGCTGTCCTTCGTTTTGCCCAACAGATACTGATATACCCGGGGAAAATAATATTCATACAGTTCCGTAAGGGCTGCCGGGTCACGGATGGCTCTTGCCGCCAGCACTCCCCAATAAGCCATGTTTTTGTTTTCACTCATGTTCAGTCTCCGCTAAAGCCACAGAAACATCGGCCTTCTTCAAGGCCTGCAGGGATGAGGCTCCATCTTCTTCCGCCACCTTGTAGCGCTGGGCATCAAAGGCCACCGGAACCCCTATCGCCTTTTCCAGTTTGGCCCGGCTGAGGTTGTACTGATAAAGCGCCGTAAGATAGTTGGAACGCGCCTGGGTAAATTTTTCCTGCGCATCCGTTACGGCCAACAGCACATCCACGCCTTCCTCATAACGTACCTGCGCGATTACATAGCTGTCCTGTGCCTGCTTGACCGCCCCAGCCGTTTCGGCGATGTTCTGCTCGGCCGCCTTCATGCTCAGCCAGGCACTGCGTGTCTCCAGCTGAATCGTCTTCTTCATCTGCCGTGCCCGGGCTTCATAGGCACGGGTACTGGCATCCGCCTGCCGGACGTTTTCGCGGGTCACACCATTATCAAAGATGTTCCAGGAGATATTCAGACCCGCCTCCCAGGCATTGCTGCGCTCGCTGCGAAAGGGCGTGTTGCCGGTAATGCTCTGTCTGGCCGATGCAGACACCTGCGGCAGATAGCCGGACTTGGCCGCATCCCGTCGGGCCAGCGCCGCCTTGATGTCGTACTCTGCCGCCAACCCGTCCGGCCGATGGGCCAGGGCATACGCTTCACAGGCCGGCAAATCCTTGTCATAAGGCTCATAGGTAAAGACATCCAGCGGCTCAATATCCATATCCTGCGGCAATCCCACTATACTGGCCAGCGTGGATTTGGCAATCGATACAGCCGCCTCGGCGTTGACCAGATTCTGTTTGTAGTTGGCAATCGTTACCTTCATCATCAAAAGGTCGGCTTCGGCTACCGCCCCTTCCTCAAACTGGGCGCGGATGAGTTCGAGCTGCGTATTGCCCTTGTCCACGGCCTCCTGTGCCACCTGCGCGAGATTTTCCCGATAGATGAGGTCGGCATAGGCCTCTGCCGCCTGATAACGTACCGTCTGCCGGCTGTTTTCCATATCCATATCGGCCCGGTTCAACTGATAACGCCCCGCGGCAATCTGCCCTTCCAGCCGCCCGCCGGTGTAGACCGGCACCGTAAGGCTCCAGCTGTTGGCAAAGGTATTGTGGTAAGCGTAGGAGCCTACGGTTACCGGCCCCCCGATAAAAGCCCGCCCCGAGTCAGGATAGGCATAGACCGAATTGTAATTGCTCGCATGCGGGTCGCCATAGGCATCATGGGCATCGTTGGCCGACTTGTAATTCCGCCCGCCGATTTTATACGCCTGAGAACTCCAGCTGACCACCGGCCCCTTGCTGCGTCTGGCTGCCTGCAGCGCATGGTCGGCCGCCTCTCTTTGGGCATCAGCCGACTCAATGCTCTCATTGCCCGCCAACGCCATATGGATGCTTTCCGCCAAAGAGAGCCGCACCGGTTCAGCCCCGCAGATTCCTGCTGGAAAGATAAGACTATAGCTGAGAATACTGGCTAAAACAAATTTTTTATCAAGCTTCACTGGGTATCACCTTCCTGTTCAGGCATCTGCTACCTGACGTTTCACCAAATCGGCAAAGAGACCGCCCTTTGCCACGAGTTCATCAAAACTGCCCATCTCCGCAATCGCACCATCATCCATGACGATGATGCGGTCACACCGCCGAATCGTCGACAGCCGGTGAGCCACCACAATGCGGGTGGCTTTGAGCTTGTCCAGACTGCGGGTTACGATAGCCTGTGAACGGTTGTCGAGCGCACTGGTCGCCTCATCAAAGATCAGGATGGCCGGCTTGCCCACCAGGGCGCGGGCAATCAGCAGGCGCTGACGCTGACCGCCGGAGATATTGGAACTGCCTTCGCTGATTACCGTCTGCATGCCCATGGGCATATCGGCGATATCCTCGGCAATGCCGGCCGCCTCAGCCGCTTCCCAGGCATCATCCTGCGTCAGCATCCGCGTGCCCACGATATTGGTGTAGATATCTCCCGTCATCAGCTGACCATTCTGCAGCACGACGCCCATCTGCGAGCGGACCGACGGCAAAGCCAGTTCGGACAAGTCCTGTCCGTCAAAGGTAATGCTGCCCCGCTTGGGCGTTTCAAAGCCCAGCAGCAGGCGCACGAGCGTGCTCTTGCCGCTGCCGGACTTGCCGACAATGGCCACATTTTCCCCGGCCGCAATGGAGAAGTTCACATCCTTCAGCACATCCGTTCCCTCAACCTCCAGCACGCCGCCTTTTCCGTCAGGCGTCACATGCGTATAGGCAAAGGACAGATGACTGACCTCAATCGCACCGGACAGTTGCCCTGCCTCCTGCCGATCATCCGTGTTTTCCGGGACAGCCTCCAAAATCGGCCGCAAGTTCTCGAGCTGCGGCTGGATGGCAAAATACTGGCTCACGAGGCCGATAACGCCGCCCATCACGCCGTTGAAACTCGAATAGGCGGCATTAAAGGCGATGAACTGCGCATAGCCAATGCCCGTCTTGACCGCCTTGCCATCCGGACTGACCTCGTTCATGCCGTAGACCGCAATGTAGTAGAGAATCAGCGTCAGCACAAAGGGCTGAATGCTCGAGATAATCGATGTATAGTTATTCTGCCAGCGCAGTTTCAGCGTCCAGTTCCAATGCTCACCGAAGGTCTTTGTCCAAAGGCTGTACGCCTGTTCCTCGGCCCCCTGCACCCGGAACTTGGGCAGGCCCGCAAAAATCTGCTGCACGGTGCCTGCGGATTTATTCCCCGCATCGATGATTTTGCGCTGGAAGAACAACACCCGCCGCAGCACGAACGCCACAAACAGCGAATACACGAGCCAGACCACAATGGCCGCCGCCGTGAGTTTCATGCTATAGTAGCACATGAGGAAAATGCTCCAGAAGGAAAAGATAAAACTCAAAATGGAGCTGACGAACTCACCGGAGGCCAGACCCTTGGCGATACCGATGCCGCCCATGCGGCTGGCCAGTTCCCCCACCGTAAAGCGGCGGAAAAATTTGGCCGGCAGGCTCATGAGCCGCCCCCACATGGCCGCCTCAGCAGCCATCTCGATGCGGTTGGATATGCGCAGTACCGCAATGGAACGCACAATCCCCAAAGCCGCCGTGGTAAAGCTCGTGACCATCAGCGCCTGCGTGACCGTTGCCAGCCCCTGCCGGTCCAAAATCGGAATGATATCCTGGAAGATGGTCTCCGTAATCAGCGGCGTAGCCAGCGGAATCAGTCCGGCAAACAGGCTGCAAACGAGAATCGTGCGATAATCCGCCAGCCAGCATTGATGAAACATGAATTTAATCAAATCCCATAATTTCAAGGCCCGCGCCGGAAAACCCGCATAACATTGAAACGCATCGCGGCTGACGTTTTGCACCTCCGCATCGGTCAGGTCAATGCCCTCCGGCTGCGTGGACACGAAAATGCGGTAACTGTCCGGCGTTACCGGAATCAATGCCGCAATGTCCTTGCGGCCCGTATCCGGTGAGGTATAGAAGCCCAGCAGAACACCGGTATCCTTCTTATACCAATTCTCCGGCAGCGTCACCAGACGCATCTGCATATTCCCCTTCTGCATCAATCTGCGCAAAAGCGTAACCTCATCCGCCTTCCGATTGCTCTCCGCATCCAGACCGATGGAATCCACCGGCATTTTTAACGCGGCCGCCACCTGCCGCACGGCAAAGACCGCCTCTTTTAGCAGGGCGCTGTCGCTGTCCGTATCCCGGCTGCCGGCGTACAATTGATCCTCGCCCATCAGGCTGCGGATGCCGTTTTCCACCAGCATGACCTTGGCCTTGTCCCGCAGGCGGATGCGGCGGGCCAGCTGCTTGTCCCGGGCACCGAAGCGCACCCCTAAAAGCATGGCGAAGATTTTTTCATGCTGCAAAAACGTTTCATATAATTTCTGATTGCTTTGCTCTGTAATAAGCAGCTTGCGCTTTTTCCAAAGCTGCAGCATATCATCGCCCCTGTCGGCCAACAGACGGAGCCAGGATATCTGCACCAGCGAAGAGAACCACGCCTGCATCTGCCCGCGCAGGTATTCCCGCTCCGCCTCCTGCCAGCGGCAGAACATCAGTTCACAATCCTCCAGCGCATAAATCTGCATCCGGACTTCCTGAAACTCATCCAGCGCAGGAAAAACAGCCTCGCCAGCCCGCTTTTCCACCAGATAGCACTGATGGAACGCTATTTCACTGCCATTCTGTGTGGTCGCATAGACTTCCACACGGCCGGACACCACCTGCCAGAAGCCCGTATCTTCTTCCAGCAGGAAGCGTTCGCCGGCATAGAGATTTTTTCGCATCGTCATTCCACTCTTTCCCTGTCTTCCTGTTCCCGTTCCTCAATCAAACGGCGGTACGGGCCGTCATGCTGAATCATTTCCCGATGATTGCCCCGTTCCACAATCTTTCCCCGGGACAGGACAATGATTTCATCACAGTCGCGAATCGTGGACAGGCGGTGCGCCACAATCAGGCAGGTGCAGCCCCGATGGCGGATATTGTCCAGCACCTTTTTCTCCGTAATGGGGTCAAGGGCACTGGTCGCCTCATCCAGAACGAGAATCGAAGGATTAACGGCCAGCGCCCGCGCAATTTCGAGCCGCTGCCGCTGCCCGCCGGAAAAGTTCAGGCCGCCCTCCTGTATAGCGGCTTCATAACCGCCATTGAGCTTGACGATATCCTCATGGATGCAGGCATCTTTAGCCGCCTCCACGATATCACTCCGGCGGACGGTACGGTCAAAGAGCGCAATGTTTTCCGCCACCGTACCGCTGATGAGGAAAATATCCTGGTCCACCGCGGCCAGCGAACTGGTGATTACCTTGCGGGGCAAATCCCGGCGGGGCATGCCGTCCAGCAGCACCTCGCCGCTCCATTCCTCGTAAAGCCCCGTGACAATCTTGGCCAGCGTGCTCTTGCCGCTGCCCGATGCACCCACCACCGCAATCCAGCGGCCGGGACTGGCGTGCAAATCGAAATGCTCCAAAAGCGGCCTTTCCAGCGGGCTGTAGCCAAAGCTCACATCCTTCAGCCGCAAGTCCCCCGCCAGGCTGTCAAAGGGCACCTTTTTCTTTCCCTCCTCTTCAGGGGCCGGAAAATTCAAACGGTCCACCTCATAAGCGCGCACGTCGTTCAGACGCTGCATCTGCATTTCCGTGGTCTGCAATGTGGAACCTAAGCCCACCAGCGCATTGACCGGCGCCTGAAAGCTGCCCATCAGATGCTGGAAAGCCATGAACATACCGGCTGTCATCGCGCCTTCCATAATGGAAAAACCGCCCACGGTCATAATCAGCGCGCCGTTAATCCCCGCCAGCAATGTGGGCAAAAGCTTTACCGACATCGCCCAGAGCGCCGTTTCCTGCGAGGCCATCAACACCTTGGTCTGATAGCCCGACCACTTGGTGAAGAAATCCGATTCATCCCCGCTGGCCTTGATGGTCTCAATCATGCGCAGGCCGTTCATCGCCACGCCATAAGCCTTGCCGGCATCCTGCTGAATGCGCATATTGAGGTCGGTAAGATGCCGCCGCATCGCAAAGAACAAAACGATTTCCACGGAGCTGAACGCCACGCCGATAATGGTCAGGGCCACATTATACTGCAGCAGCAGCAGGAGATAGAACACCGCCACAAATAAATCCAGCACCGCCGTAGCCGCCGGCCCGGACAGGGTAACGGCAATGGACTCATTGAAGCTCACGCGGCCAGCCACTTCCGCCGCATAACGCTGATGAAAGAACTGCATCGGCAGCTTCAGCAGATGCCAAAAATAAGCCGAACTGTCCGCCAAAGTCAGCTTGCGCTGCCACTGCGTGAGCACCACAGCCCGCAGCCAGGTCATGATGCCGCTCAGAATAAAAGACACCGTCATGGCCAGACAGAAATTCGTCATCCAGTCCAAATGCTTGCGCGTCAAGATATCATCCAAAAAAATCTGACTCATCACCGGCCCGGCCAGCCCCGGAATAATCGCACAAAATTCCAGAATAATGATGAAGGTCAGCGCCCAGCGGTCCTGCAGGAGTTTCTTGGCCACATCCTTGAAGACGTTGTAACGATGGCCGGCCTTTTGAAAGTTTGCCCCCGGCGCAATCTGCAGGGACACGCCGGTATAGGAGGTGCGAAATTCCTCCCAAGGCACCGTACGCCGCCCCATGGCCGGGTCGTTGAGATAGGCCTTGCCCTTGGCGATTCCCTCCAGCACCACAAAATGGTTAAACTCCCAATGGATGATTAAGGGAAAGACATTCTCCTCACCGGCCAGTTCCAAAAGATCCGCCGCCGACCAGCGGTAGCCGTCCGCCTCACACCCGCGGTTGCGGGCTGCCCGGATTACACAGCTGGCCTTAGAGCCATCGCGGTTTACACCGCATTCGGCCCGCAGCTTTTCGAGCGGAATCCAAAGCCCGTAATGCGCCAAAATCATGGCAAGACAGGCAGCACCGCATTCGGTGGCCTCCATCTGCATGACGACGGGAACGGACCGTAGGGACCTTGACCCGGTATTTGCTCGATAAAAAGGTATTCTTCAATTGCTCGATAACATTCACCCGGTTCACCTGCCCCTCAGCCACTGGCTCAACTTATAGAAGACCTTTTCGATGGGCGGGCGCCGCTCGATGATGATGGAGCCGGTGACAAAACTGCCGGCCGTAATCGGCTTGTGCTCCCCGACGCTGGATGTCCAGAGATAACCGGACTCCGAACCCGGGTCACGCACCAGGTCAAAATTCACTTCCATCACCGAACTTTGCTGCGTAGAAATAATCCACTGGGCCAGCTGTTCATTGCCCAGGTTCTTGTGCATGGTCTGCGGCGTTACGGGATACTGCGAAACGGAACGCACCGTACCCAGAAGGCTGCCCGACTGGGAAACATCCACGCCGTTGGGTGCCAGCTGGATGGTCTGCCCCTTCTCCACCCGCTTGCCCTTGTCCACGGGGATGTAAAGCACGCCTTTGAGATGACCACGGCCGCCATCATTGCGCAGCGTGAGTATGGGCATACCGCTGGTGACCATGCTGCCTTCCTGCACCATGATTTCGTCCACAGTCCCCTCATAAGGCGAATAAATATACTCCATGGCCTCCTGCTGATAGCGGCGGGAGTCAAATTCATGGACACGACTGGCCGCCTCACGGGAACTTGAAGCCAGCCGCGGGCCAAATCTGGCCATGCGGGTAGCGGCTTCCTCCTGTACCATCGTCACATGCGCGATAAGTTCCCCTTTCTTGACGACATCGCCGGGATGGACATAGATTTCATCCATGTTTCCGCCCGCCTGCGCATAGACCTTGGACAGGCCCGAAGAATCCATAATCAGCCCCATGCCGTCGGCCTTGACCGTAAACGAGCCAAAGATGGACCAGATGACCACGGCCAGCATCATGACCGCCACCGAGATAAGGCCCATCCAGCCAATCGGCGTGGTGATGCTCATGGTCATATCCAGTTTTTCCGGCGAACGCATCTTGTCCAGCGCTTCCTTGCTGAATATCTCATTGCCCTTCTGATTCCAGCGTGCTGCGCCGGCAGGTTTCTTATCCTCGCCCATCAGTTATCACCTTCTACCTCTGCATCCACTTTCATGCCATCTTCAAGGCCGTCTAGATTGCCCACAATGACCGTATCGCCTTCTACCAGGCCATCATAAATCTCGATGTACTTTTTATCATCGGCTCCAGCTTTCACCGTCCGCAGATGGATAATGCCCTCTGCATCCAGCACAAACACCTTATCATGAGCCTTATCAATCATCGCCGCCAGTGGTACAGTCAGCGCCTCATAAGACTGCCCCGTCCGCATGGTCACACCGGTATAAAGCATCGGCTCCAGCAGCCGGGCGCGGTTATCCACTGCCCAGACCGTCCGCCGGATATCCGCCGGCTCCGACAAATCGGGCACAATCTCGCGGAGGACAGCCTTTATCTCCATGCCGCGCTCCTTATTGCCCACGCCGTAATCCGTATCATAGGCCTTGCCCGTAAGTTTCCGTTCCGCAAAGGCCAGATAAATGGTCTGTCCCAACTGTAAATGACGGGCATCCCTATCCGACAGGTTCAGCGAAAACGTCAGCTGCGAAAAATCCCCGACCAACGCAATCGGCGTGCCCGCCTGCACCTGTGCACCGGCCTGCTGATAGATGAGCAGGTCTTTTTTTAATGATGCGGCGACCACCGAGAGCCAGCCCTGCTGAACCAGATACTGGTCGCGCTGCGCCTGCGCCTCCCGCAAAGCCCCCTGCGCTGCCATATACTGTGCCTCAGCTTCCTCATACTTCTCCTGCGAAGTAGCCCGGCGCGCCTTCAAGCGCCCCTGACGCTGATAGCTGTTGCGCGCCTGCGTCATCATGGCCTCA
>CADBYQ010000094.1 GCA_902798865.1 Pseudoselenomonas ruminantium
GCGATATGTTCATCCCCCAAAGGCGCGGCAGGAATCCCTAAACGTGAAGCAAGCGGTGCAAGTCCGTTATGACGAATCAGCAGGAAGTCCGGCTTGTTTTCCTGCAGGAAAGCATAGAGCTGATATTGCTGGCGGTTGGACACATGGAAGTTTTTGACCTGCCCATAATGCTCATTCAGATGGCCCAGCGAATCTTCTCTTTGGTCGCCGCTGTCGTAAACCGGGTCATGATGGAAGGTCAGCGAGCCGTCCACTTCCACATCCAATTCCCGCAAGACCTGTATAAGCCCATGCGCATAGGCAGAACCCGTAGCTACAAAGCCCTTGACGCCTTTGAGTTTTTTCTTGAGTTCCTCAATCTTCGGCTTGACGCGGGCGTGTTCGTCGGCAATGAATTTTTCCACCAGATGTTCCCGATGGGTGACTTTCGCCAGTTCCCGCAGCCACGCGTCTGTCCCCGCAAAACCGTATGGCATGGGTGCCTTGACCTCCGGCACGCCGAAATGCTGTTCCAAGGCTGCCGCCATATAGGAGGACAAGGTGTAGCAGAAGCCCACCGTGGCCGCCGCTTCGGACATCTGTGCCAATTCTTCCACCGAAGCCAAATCCACGACATAGTTTACCCGCAGATTCAAGTGCGCCAACATGGGCGAAAAGACATCCGAACCCCAAAGATTGATGACATTGACCAAATCCTCCTGCTTTTTCGTGGGATTTCTGCGCACAATCTGCCGCAAAATGCCATGCTGCGTGGCATCAAAACCGGTACTCCAGTGCTTGGACCGGAAACCTTCGCAGGCAAGCGGCACTACGGGAATCCCCAGTTCTGCCTCCTTCTCGTCCGTAATGCTTTCGATGTCCTCACCGATAATGCCCGTGGCGCAGGAGGAGGCGACAAAGATTGCCTGTGGCTGATAGCGCTCAAAGGCATCGTCAATGGACTGACGCAGTTTATCCGCCGCACCGAACACCATGTCGCTCTCAATCAAATTGGTGTTGATGATGCGCAGATTTTCGGCCTTATAGCCACGCATGACCAGGCCATTGCGGTAAATGTTGTTGTAGACGGTCTGTCCGCCGCCGCAGCCAATGGGGGCGTGCTGAATCAGCACCGCATCGCGGACATTGCCTGCCTGGCATTCCACCATCTGCTCACTGCAGACGGAGCCTTGCGTAAACGGCCCCGACAGTTCGCACAGGCGGCAGTTGCCGCCACAGCCTGCGCCCCGCTCCCTTTGGCCCCGCAGTTCATAGCTGGACTGCTTGTGCAGTTCTTCGGTGGTGCCGTCCCAGGCGATAATGGTCCCCAAGCGCTGTTCCCGCTGCTCGACGGAGGCAATATCCAGATTGATTTTCTTTGGCATAAGCTCTCCCTCCCGTCAGATGCGATAATCGTCTTCCACGTTGTCCATCAGGCCGTATTCGAGCAGGATTTCCTCCAAGCGGTCCTGCGTCATGGGTTTGGGAATGACGAACAGTTCATTTTCCTCGATTTTGCGCGCCAGTTCCCGGTATTCGTCTGCCTGATGTGCCTTCGGCTTGTACTGGATCACCGTTTCCTTGTGGATTTCTGCGTGCTGTACCACATTGTCACGCGGCACGAAGTGGATAAGCTGGGTGCCCAGTTCCTCGGCAAAGGCACGCAATAGTTCCAGTTCACGGTCAACATTGCGGCTGTTGCAGATGATGCCGCCCAGGCGCACGCCGCCTTTCGCCGCATAGCGGGCAATACCCTTGGAGATATTGTTCGCCGCATAGAGGGACATCATTTCGCCGCTGGCTACGATGTAGATTTCCTTGGCCTTACCCTCGCGAATGGGCATCGCAAAACCGCCGCAGACCACGTCCCCCAAAACGTCATAGAACACATAGTCCAAATCGTCCGTATAAGCGCCCAAACGCTCCAATAGCCCAATCGAGGTGATGATGCCGCGTCCGGCACAGCCGACTCCCGGTTCCGGGCCGCCGGATTCCACACAGCGGGTGCCGCCAAAGCCGGTTTTCAAAATGCTGTCCAGTTCCACTTCTTCCCCTTCATCGCGGAGCGTATCGAGTACCGTCTTTTGCGCAAGGCCGCCCAACAGCAGGCGGGTGGAATCCGCCTTGGGGTCACAGCCCACCACCATGACATTTTTCCCGAGTTCCGTAAGACCGGCGGTAAGGTTCTGCGTGGTCGTGGATTTACCGATCCCCCCTTTGCCGTAAATTGCAATCTGACGTAAGCCTTCTTTTGCCATAATTCAAAACTCCCCTTCTACATAAACAACTGTTTTCTGACGTCTAATTCAACCGTGGGAAAAGGTTTCTTTTGCCTGCAAGAGCCCCTTATACACTTCCTGGCTAAAGTTATTTTTCCCCGGTACCCCCACGGCATCTGCGCGGCAGTGCTGGCAGTGGCGGAATACATCAATGTGTTTCCCTGCTTCTTTTCTCGCCACCGCCAAATCCACACAGCTCGGTGCCTCGCAATTTTTCAAATCATGCTGCGGAATCAGCGGAATGATATTGTATATCGTAGCCCCTGCTTCCTTGACCGCCTTGGCAATCGCGCCGATATGGAAACGGTTGATTTCATTGACGAGCACCGTATTGACCTTGACCACCACACCGGCGGCGGCCACCTTGCGGATACCTGCGAGCTGATTTTGAATGATGAGCGCTCCGGCTTCTTCGCCGGTATACCGCTTGCCATGATAGACCAGCCCATTAATCATTTGGGCTTCAATCGCCGGGTCTACGGCATTGACCGTGACCGTCAGCGTATCGATACCCACATCAATGACGTCCTGCGCCCGCTCGCTTAAAAGCAGCCCATTGGTGCTCATGCACTTGAGCAGCTGCGGGAACTTGTCACCAATCAGACGAAACGTCTCTAAAGCCCTGTCGGATGCCAGGGTATCCCCCGGCCCCGCAATGCCCACCACGCTGAGTTCCGGGCAGAACTGCAGCGCCCGCTTGATATACATGACCGCTTCATCCGGTTGAATAACCGCCGCGGTTACCCCCGGTCGGTTTTCCACATCGTTAATCTTGCGGTCGCAAAAACGGCATTCCAAATTACATCCGGGGCATACCGGCAAATGGATACGCCCCCTGTGCTGCTTTGCTCCAAAGCATGGGTGCAGCTCCCTGACCCGCTTTTCATCCATAGCGACAGCCCCTTTCGTTTAACGCCTCAATACGCTACACTTGCCTGTTGCTTCTTCACTTCATAATCATGGATTTTCGGCACAGCCGTATCCACCGTCTGACCGTCAATCTCCAGTGGCAGGATGTCCTGCCGTTCGAGTGCTTTCTGTGCACCGGGGCCGATGGCCTCCGCCACCACATAGCGGCAGTCGCTTAATGCCTGCACAGCTTCCAGCATCGCCCCATCATCGTGATAACCATGCTGACAGGGCGCTTTTACCTGCCGCCGTTCGACCTCCAAAAAGGTGCCATCTCGGGTCACCTCCACAATCAAAAAGCCATCGCTGGCGCCAAAATGGCGGTCAATATGCAGGCCGTCACTGGACGCCAAGGCTATGCGATAGGACATCGTCATCCCTCCAAAATATGTTTGCTGAAGTAGCGCTCCGCGCGGTCGATAACCGGCAGGACGATATTGCCCTGAATGCCGGAATGCGCAAGTTTCAACGCCGCCGCCAAGGCTGCACCGCTCGAACTGCCCGCGAAGATTCCCTCCCGGCCCGCGAGCTGCCTTACGCCAGCCAAAGCCTCTTCATCTTTAATCTTATAGACCTTATCGATAAACGATGTGTCCATCGTTGCCGCAATAAAATCATTGCCAATCCCCTCAATTTCATAATCACCATGCTCCCCGCCGCCGATAATGGAACCATATGGGTCCGCGAGTACCCCGGTAATCGCCGGATTCTGTTCTTTCAGGTAGCGCATAACGCCCGAAAACGTACCGCCGCTGCCCGCCCCGGAGACGAAGTAATCCACCTGCCCGTCCAGGTCAGCATAGATTTCCGGCCCAGTGGTTTCGTAATGGGCACGGGGATTGGCGGGATTTTCAAACTGCTTCAGCGTGATGGCTCCGGGAATCTGCTGACGCAGTTCCTCCGCCTTTTCCGCCGCCCCGAGCATGCCACCCGCTCTGGGGGTATGCACCAGTTCTGCCCCCAAAGCCTTCATCAAGGTCTGCTTTTCCACGGAAAATTTCTCCGGCACCACGAAGATTACGCGATAGCCTCGGTTCAGCGCGGCATAGGCAATGCCCAGGCCTGTATTGCCTGCCGTAGCCTCGATAATGGTTCCGCCGGGCTTTAACAGCCCCTTGGCCTCGGCATCGGCAATCATCGCCCTGCCTACGCGGTCTTTGGCACTGCCGCCGGGATTCCATAATTCTAATTTGGCAAACAGCCGGACGCCCTCCGGCAACTCAAAATGTGTCAGCTCAACGAGCGGCGTATGCCCGATGAGCTCCTGCATAGACTGATAATAGTGCATGCTTGCGCTCCCCCTGTTAAATACGGCTTTCCTCAATGGCCTGTTTCAAATCCGCCAGCAAATCGGCCTTATCCTCAATGCCAACCGACAGGCGGATAAGGTTATCCGTAATGCCGATTTTCTCCCGCGTTTCCCGCGGAATGGCGGCATGAGTCATGGTTGCCGGATGGCAGACGAGACTTTCCACGCCGCCCAGGCTTTCCGCCAAGGCGATAAGCTGCAACGCCTTGAAGAACTTGCGGATATTATGCCCTTCTGCCAGTTCAAAAGAAATCATCGCGCCGCCGTTTTTCGCCTGCTGCTGATTGATTTCGTAGCCGATATGACTGGTCAGCCCCGGATAGTAAATCTTCTTCACCTCCAAATTGCCCGCCAGCCAGTCGGCCAAATAGGCGGCATTTTCCACATGACGGTCAAGGCGTACTGCCAAAGTCTTGATGCCCCGAATCAGTAGGAACGCATCCTGTGGCCCTAAGACCGCCCCCGTGGAATTCTGCACAAAGGCAAGCTTATCTGCCAAATCCCGCGTCTTGACCACGGCAAGACCTGCGACCAAATCGCTGTGCCCGCCCAGATATTTCGTAGCGCTATGGACGACGATATCCGCGCCCAAAGCCAACGGCTGCTGCAGATAAGGCGTCATAAACGTGTTGTCTACAATCACGAGCGCCCCATGACGGTGCGCGATTTCCGCCACCGCCCGGATATCGGTGATGGTCAGCAAAGGATTAGCCGGGCTTTCAATGATGATGGCCTTGACATTCGGCGTAAACTCCCTTTCGAGCACCGCCAAATCCGTCGTATCTTCCAGCGAATACGTCAGATTGAACCGGCTGAACACCTTGTCCAGCACGCGGAAGGTGCCGCCATACACATTGCTCGACAGAAGAATCTTCACATTGCTTTGGAATAGGCTCAACACCGCCGTAATCGCCGCCATCCCCGATGCAAAGGCAAAGCCGGCTTCGCCGCCTTCGAGCTGGGCAATCAGGGCTTCGAGCGCCGCCCTTGTCGGATTGCCTGTGCGGGAATACTCCCAAATCCCCTCCCGCAGTTCCCCAAGTCCGTCCTGCTTAAAGGTCGAAGTCTGGTAAATGGGCACATTGACCGCACCTGTTCGGCTGTCCCCATCAATCCCGCCATGAATCAGGGCGGTGTTAAATTTCTGTTTACACATATTGATCATCCTTTATCAAGTTATTGTCGTCTCTTTTCCGCGAGGATAAAGTGCACATTCTCCATCGCCTGCTGGTGGTCGGTGCGATCAGCGAAGAAATGCCGCTGAATATCCGCCGGTGATTCGTGATTGCGGATAACAAAGCCTTCGCCTGCCAGAATCTCCCGCATTTCCGCAAGCGAGAAACCATGCCGCATCGGCTCGCCGAGCTGTTCGGTAATCTGCGCCAACCGCCGCACCCTTGAGGTCGAATCCGGCTCAAAAGTCGATTCATCGGGGAAATCCAAAACAAACTGACTGCCCGGCGAGGCAAGAATGCTGACGCTGCACACGAACTCGCGGAAAGCCTCCGCGGTCAGATAGTAGGAAACCCCGAGCAGAGAGAAAAATGACGGCTCCGACGTATGAAAACCGCTATGCAAAAGCGTCCGTCCCAAATCATCCTGCTCAAAATCAATAGCCGCATAATGCGCATTGGGTGGAACTTCCCAACGCAATTCATGAATGCGCCGCAGTTTGTACGCCTGCGTATCCGGGTGGTCCAGCTCAAAAACCTGCACCGCTTCATCCGTGTTGCGAAAAGCAAAGGTATCCATCCCCGCTCCGCAAATCACATACTGACAGCTGGCGCGGTTACGTGCGAACCGGTCCAAAGCCCGCTCGGCAAAGGCAATCCGTGACAAGGCAATGGGCGAGAAATAATGGTCCATCTCCTCGAACACGAGCAAGCTCTCAAACCCGTAGCGGGGCAGTTGGCCTGTCGCCTCCACCTGCCCTTTGAGCAGGCTGCCAATCTCGTCATACACATCTTTGCCGATGATGTCATAGGCCAGATAATCATCAAAAATCTTGTTCTTTCCGAGCATCGAATGATAAGCCCTGGCAAAGGAGCAAAACTTGGCGGTCATACTTTCCTGCGCGGCAATCATGAACAATCCCTCCCGTTAAATCCACATTCGTTCAAATTTCAACAGAATCTTGCTAACATTGCAACAAATACACTTCATAATCGCTACACCCTTTCCCAAAATAAACAAAAAGAGGTTCTGCGCAAGGAATGCCCTTGCGCAGAACCTCTGGTTATCCAGTCAGTTCATTCGTCTTTTTGACGTTGACCTTATGTTACACTATTACACCTATCATGTCAATAGGCATATTGAAAATTACCAAATTTCCTTCATCCAGCTGCGATAATTTTCTTCCAGGAACTTAATCAGCACATCAAACATGCCATAGATTTCATCGCCCAATTCGGAGAAATCTTTTTCCTCCTTGCCGGGAGTCAGCAGGCAAACATCGAGAATCAATGCGCCCGTCTGGTCAAAATACATCTTGAACGGCTTATATTTCATATTCTGCTCACTGGCCATGCGCAGAACTTTAAGCTCATTTTCTTCCGTGAGCGCCTTAGGCGAAATCTGCACGCGAATCATGGAGAATACGCTGTCATCCAAAAGCACCAGCGTTGGCAGTTGCTGGCCTTCCACCACGATGTGTGAACGGTAAGCCACTGTATTCTGAGCATCATCAGCTACTTCTTCCACCTGGAAGGCTTCAATTTTCTTTTCTTCCAGATACTTGTTGAAAACTTCTGCTTTGGTATTCATAAAAAACAGCTCCTTTGTCGATAAATTATCTATACTTTGATTATTCAACAAAAGAGCTGTTTTTCCTTCTTTTTTATTATTTATTCGACTTTAACCTGCAGCCACAATTTCGTGTAGAGTTTATCCAAAGCCTCACCTAAGTAACTGTAGGATTCCTGTCCTTTGTAGACTTCTTCCGGCGGGAAGGCCGTATCGACATACTCGCCCAAGTCTTCCTCCACTAGTTCCCGCACCGCAGTATTCGGTGTCGAGTAACCCAGTTCCTCGAAGTTCGCCGCCGCAATATCGGGACGGCACATAAAGTCGATGAACTTATGGGCATTTTCCACATGGCGGGCATTTTTCGGAATGACCCAGCCATCTATCCAAACATTCGTCCCTTCCTTGGGTGCCGGCTGGAAGCGCAAATCCGGGTTGGATTTCATCAGATTGATGGCTTCACCGGAAAAGATAACGCCCAAGGCCGCTTCGCCAGAACTCAGCTTGTCGCGGATATCGTCCACACCATAGGCCTGCACCAGAGGTTTCTGCTGAATCAGCATATCCCTGGCCGCTTTGAGTTCGTCCTCATTGGTGGTATTCATGGAGTAACCCAAAATCCGCAGCGGTACCATAATGGCATCACGGGCCGAATCCTGCATCAGGATATTGTCCTTGTACTTTTCATCCCAAAGGATTTTCCAGCTGTCCACCGGCTCATTTACCAGCTTCGTATTATACATAATACCTACCGTGCCCCAACAGTAAGGAACGGTATATTTCCCTTCCTTATCAAAGGCCCTTGACTGGTCAAAAAAGTCCTGGTCGATATTAGCCCGAGCATTAGGCAGCTGCGCAAAGTCCAGCGGCTGCAACAAATCATTATGGATGAGCTTGTTAATCATGTAATCGGAAGGACAGAGCACATCATAGGCCTCTGCGCCTTCGGCAATGCGGGGATACATGCTCTCGTTGGTGTCGTATTCATCGAGCACCACCTTGATGCCCGTTTCTTCCTCGAACTGCTTGATGACATCTTCACTGAGATAATCGCCCCAGCTGTAGACATAG
>CADBYQ010000095.1 GCA_902798865.1 Pseudoselenomonas ruminantium
AAATATTTTGAGTGATGAAACCTTGGAGGCGGCAGTATGAATGAAATGACTCAGCATAGCTGGTTGTATAATCAGTTATTTACGAACTGGAAACGTTTTGAGGTTTCCTATGTGTCTGTTCTGCTTTTGCTCCAACTGGTGGTTTATGCCATTGAACCAGACAGCCCTATTGGCATGCTTTCCGGGGGAGCCGGCGTGCTTTGCCTCGTATTTGGCATGAAGGGGAGAAAAATTTCGTTCCTGTTTGGTACGGTGCAGTGTATCGCCATGACTTATATTGCCTGGATTAGTCATGCCTATGGTTCCTTTGCGATGGATATCATTTATGTTATCTCCCAGCCCATTGGATGGTTTATGTGGGGCCGGGATCAGGCAACGCATTCCTTCCAACAAAATACGCGTTATAAGATATTTGTCGGCGCATTTGCAGCCTGGCTGGTCGGCTGGATGATTTTAGCGCATTTGGAAGGGCAGCTTCCTTATTTTGATTCCATTAACTTTGTGGTAAGTCTTATTGCGCAGCTGCTGTATATCCTGAAGTACAAGGAAAACTGGTCTCTTTGGATTGTGGTAAACATTGCCAATCTCGCTTATTGGTCAATTCTATCGGTACAGATGGTTATGGGACAGAATGAAATTGGCTCTATGGGTGCCAATTTGTCACAGGTAGCTCTGCAATTTGCTCTGCTGTTCAACTCTGTCTATGCAAATCGTGTATGGGCACGCGGCGAAGCAGATAATGAAGGTGGCGCTGGCATATAATGGTGTAAGAAACGTTTATGCTTAGGAGGAAAATCCATGCAGTTTTTATATGTGTTCATTGGAGGCGGGCTTGGAGCAGTGTGCCGTTATATGGCGACCACAGTCATAGGCGCAAGATTTGGCTTGCTGTTTCCATTGGGGACATTATTTGTAAATACATTGGGGAGTTTCCTTATGGCGCTGGTTATGGGGATTTTGCTGTCGTTGGCAAAATCAGCCAATATGCTTCCGGAATCTTTGCGGTTGCTGTTGACGGTGGGATTCTTAGGTGGATTTACAACGTTTTCATCCTTTAGCATGGAAACCTTGACCTTGATAAATGGTGGCAGCATATTATTGGCCTTGGCTAATGTTTGTGCCAATGTATTACTGGGGCTTGGTGCGACAATTCTTGGTCTTTATATTGCTGCCTCCCTGTAACATAAATGATTGTACGGGAGATTTGAAGGAACACCGTTTGAATCATAAAATCCCAAAATGTTGCAGGATTTAAGATAGTTGTCGAGAAGTAGACATATATCTTAAGCAAAGGTCGGCGATGCCTATGGCAAATGAAGAAAATTTTTGGCGGATACTTGTGAATCAGTGCCGTCAGGAACAAAGGCAAAACAGCAGTACACAGGAAGGTGCGGCGATTGTAAGGCTGGCAGATTTCCTTTTACAGGAGACAGCTGCCTGCAACGCCAGTGATTTGCATATTGAACCATTAGGCGGGGAACTGCGCTTTCGCCTGCGCATTGATGGTTTGCTAACGGTCATGCCGTATCGTCTGCCGGGGGACCTTGCATCGCCGCTTATTTCGCGGATTAAGGTTTTGGCGAACATGGATATTGCCAAACATCAGCAGCCACAGGATGGTGCCTTCGTTTTCTCGGCGGGAGAACGGAAGATTGATGTGCGGGCGGCAGTTATGCCGGTCTATGGCGGTGAAATGCTGGTCTTGCGTCTGATGAATCTGCAGGAAGAATTGCTTACCTTGGATGAATTGGGCTTTTTGCCCGATGTTAAGCAAAAATTTCGGGAGCTTATTCATCGTCCGGCAGGATTGGTCATAGTGTCGGGGGCTATGGGTTGCGGGAAAAGTACGACGCTGTATGCAGCTCTGCAGGAATTGAATACCGAGGATAAAAACTGGTTGACGCTAGAGGACCCTGTCGAGCGGCATATAAAGGGCGTAAATCAGGTACAGCTTAATCCCAAAGCCGGTCTTGACTATGCACAGGGATTAAGGGCTGCTTTACGTCAGGACGCGCAGGGAATTTTACTCGGTGAAATCCGGGATGAGGAAACGGCTATGATGGCTGTTCGTATGGCGCTGACCGGTCATTTACTGCTCACGACCCTGCATACGGAAAATGCGGTGGCAGCGGTGTTCCGGTTAATCGATATGGGTATTCCACCTTATTTGTTGGCAGCAACTTTGTCCGGTGTACTGGCGCAAAGATTAGTTCGCCGCTGTACAGATGATGGAGCTTATAAGGGCAGGTTGGCACTGCATGAACTGTTGGTAGTTGACCAGTCAGTCCGGGAGGCGATTCTGGCTGGAAAAAGCCGGGAGCAATTAGAAAATTTGGCTAGGAAAGCAGGCATGAAATTCCTTTTTGATGATGGACAGGAGAAAGCAGCTGCAGGACTTACTTCATTACAAGAAGTGCAGAGAGTGATTTATGGGGCTTGAGTAGCGTTGCTGAAGAAAAATCACTTGAAAGAGACCTCGATTTTTAGTAACATGGGGAGTAGAAGTTTTCTCATTAGTTATTAAGGATTGGGGTTTTTTTGTGACCAAAGCGATATTTTTTGACATTGACGGCACACTGATTAACATTCATCATAAAAAAACAACGATGTCCCTATCGGTGAAAAAGGCTATCCGCGAACTGCGGGCAGCAGGGCACCATACGTTTATTGCTTCAGGGCGTCCTTTTGCTTATCTTAGCGATGAACTGACGCAGGAAGGTCTTTTTGATGGCTTCGTGCTGATGAATGGTGCGGTTGTCATGCTAAATGATGAAATCATCTTTCGGCAGGATATGTCGGCGAAGACAGTCCGTGATATGGTCGCGCTGGCTGAGGAGCATGGGCTGGAATACATTTTGGAAAGCCAGCCGCATGTGTATCTGCGGCCGGAATTCAAGGGACTCGAAAATGTCTATCGCAATATTGATATAGATGTCAATAAATTTGTGCGGGAGTTTGACTTGTCTGAGGTACAGGCAGCCAAGCTGGAGTTCCTTTGCGATACGCCGGGGGCAAACGGTGTATTTGAAAAACTGCTTTCCTGGCATGGCGTGACGGGGCTTATCGACCCGACCCTGCGCAAGTATATGGAGCTTTATTCGTCGGATATCTCCAAGGCTACGGGCATTGAACGGGCTTTGGAATATATGGGCATTCCCTTGGAAGAAAGCTATGCTTTTGGGGATGGGCTGAATGATTTGGAAATGATGGGCACTGTGGGGCATGCTTTAGTTATGGGTAATGCCGGGCCGGAACTCAAGGCTTTGGCAGAACACGTTTTGCCCACGGTGGATGAAGATGGGGTAGCGGATGGCATTTACCGCTATATCCTGAAACGCATTTGAGGTGAGTGATTTGAAAAAGCGATTAACGATAGCCATGACGGCGTTATTATCCCTGTGTCTGCTGTTTGCAGGCTGCGGCGGCGGTAAAACGGCGGATAACAGCAATGCAGCGCAAAGTGCCCCTGCCGCAGCGGAAGCAGGCAAAGAATTGACGGTAAAGATGCTCAATGTTGGTCAGGGGGATGCGATACTCATTCAGACCCCGGAGCAGACCGTGCTTATTGATACCAGCGATTTGGATGAGCAGGAAAAATTGCGCAATGAGCTGAAAAAAGCCGGAGTTAAGCGTATTGACAAGCTGATTCTAACCCATCCCCATGCAGACCATATCGGTGGTGTAAAGGATGTGGTGCTCAAGGATTATGAAGTGGGCGAGGTTTACGATAATGGCATGCCTTCCAAGTCCAAGATTTATACCAGCTATATGAAGGTGTTGAAGCAGAAGAACATCAAACGCCATGCGCTGATGGCAGGTGATGAACTGGATTTGGGCGGCGGTGTAAAGTTCAAGGTATATGCGCCGGAAAAAGCCGCTGTAGAAAAAGGCAGCAAGACCACGGATAACCATGACCCGAACAATGAGTCTGTGGTGGGCAAGCTGATTTTCGGTGAATTTGCCATGATGTTTACGGGCGACGCTGAAAAGGTAGAGGAAATGCCGATGGTGAATACCTATGGCAAGGAATTAAAGAGCACAATCTTAAAAGCTGGTCATCATGGCAGCAAGACGTCTTCCTCGAAGGAATTTTTGCGGGAAGTTGCACCGGAAGCGGCAGTTATTTCCTGCGGCGCTGGCAATGACTATGGACACCCACATGACCAGACCATGAAGAAATACAAAGCGATGAAACTTAAAATCTACGAAACTGATAAAAATGGTACCATCACGATAAAAACGGATGGCAAGAACTATACGATTACACCGGAAATGGGGAATGCACAATGATTTCGGCATATATTGACCGCTATGAAGGCAATCTTGCGGTGCTGTTCTTAGGCGATGACATGAAAAAAGTCAATTTCCCTAAGGAGTTTTTACCCGCTGATGTAGGCGAAGGTGATTATATCACCATAGATATCGCCTTGGATAAAGAGGCCAATGAGCAGGCTGAAGCTGAAGCTTTGGAACTGTTGAAAGATTAATTGGGAGGCAATTTAATGAATAACGTATTCCGCTGGGCAAGTTGGGTGGGCGTTCTCATGGCGTTTGTTTTTGGCCTGTGGCTGCCCCAGATGGCAGAGGCTTCCGGTCAAAGCCATGAATTAAATTATTTTCAAACAAGTAAGGTGAAAATAGCAGGGGCAAATGCCTTGCGTATCGAAATAGGTATGACAGGGGATGAACCCAAGTATACGGTAAAGGAACTTTCTTATCTGCGCAAGCAGCTCATTATCACTTTGCCGAATACGGAAAGAGGTAAGGTAAAGAGCTTCATTTCCCTGAAGAATGAATTTGCTACGCAGGTAAGAATCAGTGAGGTAGGAGAAAATCTTCAGGTTGCCATTGATTTTGTCAACCCGCCGTCTAAGGATAATTACCGCATTTCCACTGTCCCTGCTGAACGGCGGAAGAAAAAGCCTGCACGTATCATTTTGGAACTATTCAAGGACAATGTTGACAATGGTGGTGCGTCTGTACCAGGAATCAAGGGCAAGACCATTGTGGTCGATGCCGGGCATGGTGGCAGCGACAGTGGTGCCGTTGGCCCTACGGGGGTTAAAGAAAAGGACGTTACCTTTGCTGTAGCCAAAAAGGTACAGAATCTACTCACTAAGTCCGGTGCCCGTGTGATTATGACCCGTACCCGCGATGTGGATGTATATGCGCCTAACGCTACTGACCGTCAGGAGCTGCAGGCACGCTGCGATGTAGCCAATCGTGACAGTCGTGTGTCGCTGTTCTTGTCCATTCATTGCAATGCATTTTCCAGCCCGGCAGCGCATGGCATGGAAACCTATTATTGTGCAGGTTCGGCAAAGGGGCAGGAATTTGCCAGTCTGTTAAACGAGGAGCTGGCTAAAGCCGGCGGACTCTTTAACCGCGGCGTCAAGACTGCCAATTATTATGTGCTGCGGCATACGAATATGCCGGCGTCGCTTATTGAATTGGCGTTTGTGACCAATTATAACGAAGAAAAACTCCTGCGCAGTGATGCTTACCAGAATAAACTGGCGGGTGCCATTGTCAAAGGGATTGCCCGTTATTTTAAGGGGTAATATCGGATTTATTGAGATGAGGTGAGATGATGAAAAAGTTACGCTATCTGCTCCTGCTGGTACTGGCGATGACACTTCTGTGCGCTGCAGGCTGCAGTGACGATAAAAATAATTCGGCAGGAGTAGGCGATAAGACCACGATTACGGCGGATAAAAGCAGTGCTCCTGAGGCCTTGCCGGATAAAGAAAAGAGCAAAACGGGAAATGGCAAACTGACCATCAAGGTATATTATCCCGATGAGCAGGGCTTGAAACTACGTGCTGTCCAGAAGACCGTGAAACTGAGCAGTGAGGATAAATATACGGCAACACTCAAGGCGCTTCTCGATGGCACCAAGGAAAAAGGCCTGACTACCATCATACCGAAACAGGCGAAAATCAAGAGCGTCAAGGTGCAGGGAGATACGGCCTTTGTCGACTTTGACCAGAATCTGACCAAAAAGTTTATCGGCGGCTCCACCGGCGAGGAAATGCTGGTTGGTTCCATTGTCAACACGCTGACGGAGTTTAGTGAAATCAAAAAAGTGCAGTTGTTGGTCGAAGGCAAGAAGATTGAGTCCATTTCTGGACATTTGGATTTGACCAAACCGGTGGAACGAATGGAGAACTTAGTCAAATAAGCTATTGATTTTTTGACTTTTTTATAAGAATTAACCGATAGAACGCGCAGAAACCCTTGTGTTTGTGCGCGTTCTGTGGTATTATAGCAAGAGTATGGCATATTTTGCGAAATTGTGCGCGAAAACATACCATACCTTGATTCAGATAATAACAGGAGGTCGTTTCAGACAATGAAAGTTACGGTTGAAAATGGTGAAAACCAGCAGGTTACTCTGACGGTGGAGGTTGAAGCTGCGGAAGTTTCCAAGGCAGTGGAAAAGGCTGTAAAGCGTCTCAGCAACCGTGTAAATATTCCGGGTTTCCGCAAGGGCAAGGCTCCGCGCAAGATCATCGAGCGCAACGTGGGTATGGATGCTATCATGCAGGAAGCTTTCGATATCGTAGGTCCCAAGGCTTTCGCTGATGCTCTTGAAGAACAGAAGATTGAGCCGGTTAGCCGTCCGCAGATCGACATCGAAACCCTTGAAGATGGCAAGGATCTCGTATTCAAGGCTACGGTTACGCCGCGTCCGGAAGTTAAACTGGGCGAATACAAAGGCCTGAAGGTTGAAAAGAATGTAGAAGCTGTAACGGATGAAGACGTTGAAAAGCAGCTCAAGACGTTCCAGGATCGTCAGGGCAAGATGGTTGACGCTCCGGAAGGCTCCGAAGTTAAAGATGGCGACTTCACGACGCTGGATTTCGAAGGTTTCGTAGATGGCGAAGCATTTGAAGGCGGTAAGGGCCAGGATTACCCGCTGCAGATTGGTTCCGGCAGCTTCATCCCGGGCTTCGAAGATCAGCTGATTGGCGCTAAGATTGGCGAAGAAAAAGAAGTCAACGTAACGTTCCCGGAAGAATACCATGCTAAGGAACTGGCTGGCAAGGCTGCTACGTTCAAATGCACCATCCGCAGCATCAAGCAGAAGGAACTGCCGGCTATGGATGATGAACTGGCTAAGAAAGTAAGCAAGTTCGAAACTCTTGAAGAACTCAAGGCTGATGTACGCAAGAACCTCGAAGAAAATGCTGCTCGCAAGGCTGAAAACGACCAGAAGAGCGCTGCTATCGAGATGGCTACGAACAACATCACCGTTGACATTCCGGCTGTTATGATTGACAACCGCGTAGAAGGCATGATTCGCGAAATGGCTATGCGCCTCGAACAGCAGGGCATGAGCTTTGATGCTTACCTCCAGTACGCTGGTACGGACATCAACAAGATTCGCGAAGACTACCGTGAAACGGCTGAAAAGAATGTTCGCACGGATCTCATGCTGGAAGAAGTTGCTAAGGCTGAAGACATCAAGGTTGAAGCAAAAGACCTCGATGCTGAAGTTGCTGGCATGGCTGCTGCTTACGGTGCAACGCCGCAGCAGGTTCAGAAGATTATTAAGGAGCAGGGACGCATTGGCGATTTGGCTGCTACGGTACTTCGCAAGAAGACGGCACAGTTCATCATCGACAGCATTGCCTAATTTTTCCCTGTATATGGGGGTATACCAATGAGTTATGTACCAATGGTCGTAGAGCAGTCTAACCGTGGCGAGCGGGCATATGATATTTATTCCCGCCTGCTCAAGGACAGAATTATCTTCCTGGGCGGTCAGATTGACGATAATGTAGCCAACGTTGTAGTGGCACAGATGCTCTTTTTGGAGTCGGAAGACCCGGATAAGGACATCTATCTCTACATCAACAGCCCCGGCGGTGTAGTTACCGCAGGCTTGGCTATCTATGATACCATGCAGTATATCAAACCGGACGTTTCCACCATTTGCATTGGCCAGGCAGCCAGCATGGGAGCTGTGCTCCTGACTGCTGGCGCCAAGGGCAAGCGCTTCGCTCTGCCCAACGCCCGGGTTATGATTCACCAGCCGTTAGGCGGTGCTCAGGGCCAGTCCACGGACATCCAGATTCAGGCCCGTGAGATTCAGCGCATCCGTGAGACGATTAACGATATCTTCGTTCAGACCACGGGCAAGACCGCTGAAGAAATCAATAACGACACGGAACGCGATAATTTCATGACCGCTGCCGAAGCCAAGGCTTACGGCATTGTGGATGAAGT
>CADBYQ010000096.1 GCA_902798865.1 Pseudoselenomonas ruminantium
GGAGGTAATGAATAATTTAGGCAGTACGGAGACTGTTGTGAACGATACGTTTCATGCGGTAAAGACGATGTATGGCAACATGGGCACAGAAAAATACCGCCAGCCTGAACTGCAGAAATTATTTTCCATGGACGGGCAGGGGGCTGCCGGCGCATTAAAGGATATCTCTGCGTCGAATGCTGTACAGGGGATGACGCTCGCACAAAAGAGCACGATGACCGGCCATATCCTTTCATCACGACTGGTGGATGCCTTTACCCGGAAGATGGTGGCGGTTCCGCTTCCTACGGCTAAATTGACCGCAGATAAGCAGGAGACGGTACAAGATGGTCTGCATATGCAGGCACAAATTGACCAGCCGGTGGACAATGACATCTGGTTCAAGACGGGCAAGAACTGGGGAGAACTAAAGGGCGGTGCCCATTATCATGGCACGACGCTGGCTTTGGGTTATGATAAAGCGGCCGGCAAGAACTGGCGTGTCGGCGGTTTTGTCAGCTATGGCAGCAGCTCTTTCGCAGCTGGTTCAGCTGGCACCAGATTAAAGGATACACGTTTGGGGTTGTATGGCGGCTATAAAGGTGGCCCCCATGAAGGCTTTGTATACCTGAGTTATGGCTGGCTGAAAAATGACCTGAGTCGGGGGATAACAGGCATAGGCACAGCAAAAGCCGATTACAACAGCCACTTGCTGGAACTGGGCGGAGAATACAAATACGACCTGCAGGCCGGCAAGGCGGCTGCGTGGCATATAAGCCCCTATCTGAATATGGCGCATTGGGGCAAAAATTGAACAGCGCCGCCAATTCCTATTTCGCTGCAGGGCTGGGCGTGGAGTTTAAGCGTTATCTGAACAAAGGCAGTTATGCAATGCGGGCGGGCCTCCGGCATGCTTTTTGTGGAGCTGATCCCCGCGTGACCTTCGGCTATGCCGGCGGCGGGCCGACAACTTACGAGATGCGCGGCCGCCAGGATAAGACCCACCTGCTTTTATCGCTGTCTGGTGAAACCGAATTTTCACCGGGCTGGACATTGTCTGGTGATGCAGCCTTGGAACGCGGCAGCCACGACCGGGACGTAATGTGTGCGGTTACTCTGCGGCGGATGTGGTGAAAATTATCGGGGATAGTTGCAGATGGTTCGTTCGCATCATAGAACACAGCATATAAGCCTTCCTTTTTCTGATATTTGAGTATTGTGTTATAATGAGTATATTAAAGAATAAAGGAGTACAATTGTATGGAGATAAAGAAAACTGCCTGCCCTTATGACTGTCCGGACTGTTGTGGTTTGCTGGTAACGGTGGAAAATGGCAAAGCCGTTAAAGTTGCCGGTGATCCGGCTCATCCCTTTACGCGGGGAACATTGTGTCCCAAGATGGCGCATTATGAGCGCACCGTCCATTCGGAAAAGCGTTTGACTACGCCACTAAAAAGGATAGGGGCAAAGGGCGAGGGAAAGTTTATCCCCATCAGCTGGCAGGAGGCTGTGGACACCATTGCCGCCCGTTGGCAGGAAATCATGGCGACGGATGGTGGTGAGGCGATTCTGCCCTATTCCTATGCCGGAACGATGGGTACGATTCAATATAGTGCAGGGCATGCCCTGTTTTTTGCGCTCGGTGCAACCAGCCTTGACCGAACGATTTGTGCGCCTGCCAAGGCCCATGGTTATCGCGCACTGATGGGTAAGACCCTGCCCACGGCACCGCAGGAGGCACAGTACAGCGATTATATTGTGCTTTGGAGCATCAGTATGCTCGCTACGGATATTCATTTCAAGCATGATGTGGATATTGCCCGCCAGCATGGGGCAAAGGTTGTCTGCATTGATACCTATGCCACAAAAACCGCTCAATGGGCAGATGATTTTATCTGTGTAAAGCCTGGTACCGATGGCGCTTTGGCTTTGGGCATGCTCCATGTTATCGAGCGGGATGGATTGGCCGATGAAGATTTTATCGTCCGTTATGTGCAGGGCTGGCTGGAATTAAAGGAAAATGTTTTACCACGGTATACTCCTGAAAAAGCTGCCGAGATTACGGGCGTGCCGGCTGAACAGATAACGCATTTTGCGCATGCTTTTGCCAAGGCTGAAGCTCCTTTTATCCGCTTGGGCAGCGGGCAGTCCCGCTATGGCAATGGGGCAATGACGTCGCGTCTGATTACCTGCCTGCCCGCGGCGGTGGGAGCGTATGCCAAAAAAGGCGGCGGTATGCTGACTTCGTCGGCGGGCAGCAATGCCTTTGACAAGGACATTATCCGTCGTCCCGATATGGAAAAGGACGGCGTGCGGCATATCAATATGATTAGGCTGGGCGAAGTTTTGACGGACAAAAAACTGCAGCCTGCCATCAAGAGCCTTTATGTGTATTCTTCCAATCCAGCCTGCACTGCACCAGAACAGGAAAAGGTTGTGGCAGGGCTCATGCGGGAAGATTTGTTTACGGTGGTTCATGAGCGTTTTATGACGGATACTGCCCGTTATGCGGATATTGTTCTGCCCGCTACATCTTCACTGGAACATGAGGATATTTACTATTCCTATGGACAGTATGTTGTCCAGCGCGGGCCGCAAATCATTCCGCCCGTAGGGGAGAGCAAATCCAACTGGCAGGTGATGCAGTTGCTGGCTAAGGCTATGGGCAGTACTGATGATTTTTTCCAACAAAAAGAAGTAGATTTAGTCAACCACATAATCGAAAGCACCAAAACATCCTGGCCGCTGCCGGTTGATTTATTTGCACTACGTTCTGGTGAGCCTGTGGAACTCCCCATGCCGGATGATTATAAGCTTGACTTTCAGACGCCTTCCGGGAAGATTGAAATTCTCAACCCACAGATGGAACCGGCTTTACCGGATTACTTCCCGCCGCACTATGCCCAGGACAAGGGAGACTTTATCCTGATTAATTCTCCTGACCCTCGAATTCTTGATAGTTCCTTTAATGAACGCGAAGAACTGACCCGCAGCGGCGTTATGGTTTTGCAGTTAAATCCTGTAGATGCAAGCCGTCTGCAGCTGCAGGCGGAGGATAAGGTTATCGCGGAAAATCCCCAAGGCTCGGCAGAATTCGTGGTTAAAATCAGCTCTGCGGTAAAGCCGGGAACAGCTGTCAGTGAAGGTGTCTGGTGGCAGGAATATACGCGCTGCGGCAACACCAACCGCCTGACCTCAGCCCGTACGACAGACAAAGCCGCCGGCAGTACCTTCTATGATGTACGAATAAATCTTCGCCCTTTGCAGAAAAAACTAGATAATAACCAAAAAGCATAGTATAATAGAAAAACAGAAACAATAGACAGAGCCTGCAAAATAATAAATAGCAGGCCGCAACATAGAACTGATATCTATAAAGTATGGGGGCGCCAATAATGGAATTTCGCCAGTTGGAGTATTTTTGTACCATCAGCCACTTGAAGAACTTTACCCGCACAGCAGAAACACTACATGTTTCCCAGCCGTCTGTTACTAAGGCCATTAAGGCATTGGAAGCTGAACTGGGGTTGGTATTGATTGACCGCAGCCAGAAAAAGGTCAACCTCACGCCGGAAGGGCAGGCTTTCCTGCTGCATGCGCAGAAGATTATGAGCGCGGCCAGCGCAGCCAAAAAGGATATGGCCCGCTATCATGCAGGCAGCCGGGGCAAGGTTCAGTTTGGCCTGCCGCCGATGGTGGAGGCATATCTTTTTCCTGACCTCTTTACCCAGTTCCAGACGAGTTTTCCGGAAATCAGTCTGGATGTGCAGGAGTACAGTGATTCGGATGAGGTACGCAATCGGCTGGCTTTGGGGGATTTGGATTTTGGCATAGTTTTAGGAGAAGTGCGCCCCACAACGGAAAATGAGATGCTCCTGATGCAGGACAGCATGAGTGTCTGCCTGCCAGCCAATCATCCGCTGGCTGCGCAGGAAAAAGTTGCCTTTGCCGATATTGCCGATGAAAAGTTCATCATGCAGCAGCCGCATACTTACCAGCACAGGGAAGTTGCCCGCCGCTGCGGCGAAGCAGGTTTTGTGCCGGATATTGCCCTTTGCACGTCGCAAATGAAGACCATCAAGCAGTTGGTGGCTAATGGTATGGGCGTTTCCATCCTGCCGAACTTTGTTACTGGAACAGAGAATAATTTTGTCCTCCGTCCGCTGGCACCGGCCTTGTCTGTACAGATTACCCTGAACTGGAGTGCGGGCAAGCAGTTGACCGACGTTGACGCCCAATTCAAAGGTTTTATCAAAGAATATGCCGAAAAGCATTTATAAATCAAAATAAGACAGGAAAAAATAAAAACCTCGCGAATAATGTATTGTAGTGTATGTACATTGTCGCGAGGTTTTATGCTATGAACAATCTGGAATTGCTGCCCGTAGATTCGGGAAAGAAAATGGCGGAGTTATTCGCTAGAGTTGAACTGTTTGAGACTTATATGGAATGTTTTGCCCTGCCGCCTTATGAAGAGCATTTTACCGCAGCTGAAGTCGAGCAGCTTTTTGCCCGCTACGCGGAAAAGGGGCTGATTATCCTTTGCCTGGATACGGAATTATACCGCTGCGCAGGCTTCTTGGCGGCTGTACCGCTGGCGGAAGACCAGGAAGTTGCACAGATTGCGCAGGAAAATGGTCTGAATGCAGACGATTTCTGGTTCCTGGAGGAAGGTGGCGTAGGTAAGGCCTATCGGCATAAACAGATTTTTTCCTCGATGGAGCAGGAGATGCGGCAGAGGATTCCTGTACAGGGACTGCTTAGCAGAACGAAAAAAATCAATACAGCCTCTCTAAAAGCCCATAAAAAACTGGGCTATCGCATTGTGTCGGGGATGACACAGGTGGTAAAATACCAGCACTTATCCGGTGAAGAACGTCAGGATGAACGGGTGTTTATGAAGTATTGGCCAAAATAGGAGCTTAGGAAGGAGAAACAGTAATGAAAAAATTACAGATTACGGATTTACCTCCTGCGGAACGACAGGTTGTTGAGCGTTATTATGGAAATCAGGTTCATTCGTTGGCGAGTTTTTCCCCGAAACAGCTCCTCTATTTGCGGGACATTACCGATGATGAAAAGGAATTTTTCAGTCATCGGGATTCCCATCACTTGACAGGTGCCCTTTTGCAGATGCTTTACAAGATAAAGGGAAAGCTGATTCCTACGCGGTTCAATCGAGCACTGAATGTCATTTCTCGTCATGATGAAGCGCTGCGGATGAATTTTTGTGATGTAGGAAACAGAATTTTGGCGGTAGTGTTCCAGGAGCGTTTGGAGATGCCTGAAGTCGTCTATCGTAATCTGGAAAATGTACAGGGGGAACAACTGGATGATATTTTAAAAAGCCTGATGGAAGCGGATATGCGGCGTAGTTTTGATCCCAAGAACGGCCCGATTATCCGTTTTTCGGTATACCATACCGGTGAGGATGAATATGCCGTGGTGGTCACGGGCATACAGGCTATGCTCTATAACTTCGATGTGCGGAAGATTTTTTGCGAAGCTTTGGATTTGCCGTATAAACCGCAGCTTAATGCAGTCAGCGGTCTGCGGTCCCATATGTCGGATATGGAGCAGTCGGTAATCACCTACTGGAAAAAGATTTTGGCAAAATTACCGCCACAGCCACAACTACCGCATATGGAGAAGTTGGATAATATTCATCGTCAGGAAGCGTTCTTATCTTATATCCCACATAATATTTTTGCACAGTTGCGTGAAAAGGCTAAGGGAAATAAGATTATGCTGATGTCCATTTTACAGACGGCTTGGGGCTTGTTGCTGGAGCATACCAATAAATGTGATGATGTTGCTTATTGTGTTGTCGTCCCCCGCTATATGGGCAAGGACAGTGAAAACAGTGCCCAAAGCATTGTTCCCATGCGTCTCACCATTAAGGGCAATCCCATGATTCAGACCATTGTTACGAAAGCATTTCAACAATTTGTCATTTCGCAGCCGTATGCCTCCTTAGGACGAGAGGGGTTGACAAATATCATTGGTCAGCAGAAGCCTTTTTTCGACCATTTCTTGAACTTTCATGATTTCTTCCTGGAAGGTGTCAGTTACTCTACGGTACCTGCGGAAGCCTATGGGCGCCTGGTTGTTCAGAACTCCTGGGACACCCGTGACATAAAATTAGGTATTGGCTTCCGTCATGAGGAAGATCAGCTGGTCATGACTTTTTCCTATGACAATACATTATATTCTCCCGTCAGCATTGAAAAGCTGTTCCGGCAATATATCCTGATTTTGCAGCAAATGTTGGCCGATTGGAGTGATAATTACAGCATCTTCACAGAACGGTTGGCAAAACATGCAACCTCTGTCGAACAGACAAAGAAAGCCGAGAAGAAAAATACGCGCGGCGAACTGCAAAATTATTTATTTAAGTTGGATTTATTGCAGGGATGTGAAAATGGTGTTGTTCAGCGCCTTATAGAAAGTGCCTATATGATATCTTATTTTGAAGGAGACAGCCTGCCGGAAGAAATGCTGAAAACCAAACTGGTCTTTTTGGTAGAAGGCAAGGTTGCCCGCAGTATGGAAAACAGCGAGGGCTGGTACAATGCTTTGGACATTAAGAAGGAAAATTGTTGGCTTAATGAACTGATTTTTTTGGATGAAAAGAAAGCTCGTGTATCGGTTGAAGTTCTTACGGAACAGGCAAAATTCCTGCTGATTCCTTTGTCCAGTGTGCAGGCCGTTATGAGCCGTCACCCCGGCTTTGCCATGAGTATGCTCAAGTATACTGCTCGGCAACTGGAAAAATATCAGCGTTTGTGGGTGCAATCCTGATAAATTTTCTTTACAAGGCAGGGCGGCCTGTGCTATACTAACGAAGGTGTTTGACACCAATCCACAGCCCGGACGGCGAAGTACTCCGACGTCATCTTAGCTGCCGGACATTTTATATTTATATAGGAGGAGTTTTCACATGTTGACTCAGGAAGCAAAACAGGAAATCATGCAGAAGTATGCCGTTCACGAAGGTGACACGGGTTCGCCGGAAGTACAGATTGCTGTACTGACTGCTCGTATTCAGTACCTCACGGATCATCTGAAAGAGCACAAGAAGGACCATCATTCCCGTCGTGGCCTGCTGAAGATGGTTGGTCATCGCCGCCGTCTCCTCAGCTACCTCTACAAGAAGGACATCGAGCGTTATCGTTCCATCATCGCTAAGCTCGGCATCCGCGCTACGATCGGCTAATAGCGAGATTTTCTTAAGAAAGCGGGAGATTTCCCGCTTTTTTCTTGTATATTTCCCTGATGACAGGATAAAAACAATAGATGTCGAACTATATAGATGTATGAGTTTGACGTAGGAGGAGAATTATGCATAGTTTTGAAATGGAACTGGGCGGCCGCAAGCTGACGATTGAAACCGGCAAACTGGCAAAGCAGGCCAACGGCGCAGCCTTTGTCCGCTATGGTGATACGGTCGTGCTGGTAACGGCAACGGCTTCGTCTGAACCCCGTGAAGGCGTGGATTTCTTCCCGCTGACCGTAGATTATGAAGAAAAAATGTATGCTGCTGGTAAGATTCCCGGCGGTTTTATCAAACGTGAGGGCCGTCCGTCGAGCGACGCTATCCTTTGCGCCCGTCTGATTGACCGTCCGATTCGTCCGCTGTTCCCGAAAGGCTACCGCAATGACGTACAGATTGTCGCTACGGTTATGTCCGTAGAACAGGATAACGCGCCGGAACTGGCTGCCATGATTGGTGCCTCTGCAGCACTCTGCATTTCCGATATTCCCTTTATGGGCCCGATTGCCGGTGTGCGCGTAGGCCGTGTAAATGATGAATTCGTCATCAATCCCACGGAAGAACAGCGTAAAGTCAGCACCTTGAACCTCACCGTTGCCGGCTCTAAAGATGCCGTAATGATGGTGGAGGCTGGTGCCAACGAACTGCCGGAAGACGTTATCCTCGATGCCATCCTTTATGGTCATCAGGAAATCAAGCGTATCGTAGCGTTCCAAGAAGAAATTCAGCAGGCCTGCGGCAAGGAAAAACGTGAGTCCAAGCTGTTCAAGGTGCCGGAAGAATTGGAAACGGCTATCCGCGAATATGCCAAAGACCGTCTGGATGAAGCTACCCGTAACCCGGATAAGCTCGACCGCGACGCACATATCGCTGAAATCAACGCCGATACGATGGAACATTTCCTCGTAGATTACCCGGAAATGGATAAAGAAATCGCTATGGCGCTGCATGATTTGGAAAAAGAAATCGTGCGTCATATGATTACTCATGAAAAGATTCGTCCGGACGGCCGTGGCCTTGAAGAAGTACGTCCGGTCAGCTGCGAAGTCGGCCTGCTGCCGCGCGCACATGGTTCCGGACTATTCACCCGCGGTCAGACGCAGGTTATGACGGTTACGACCCTTGGCCCCTTGAGTGATGAACAGGTTATCGACGGCCTTGGTCCCGAAACCACGAAACATTACATCCATCATTATAACTTCCCCGGCTATTCTGTCGGCGAAGCAAAACCCATCCGCAGCCCCGGACGCCGTGAAATCGGTCATGGCGCTTTGGCAGAACGCGCTTTGGTACCGGTAATTCCCGCTACGGAAGAATTCCCGTATACGATTCGTCTTGTTTCGGAAATCCTCGAATCCAACGGTTCCAGCTCCATGGGTTCGGTTTGCGGCAGCACGCTGTCCCTGATGCAGGCCGGTGTTCCCATCAAGCGTCCGGTTTCAGGCGTGGCTATGGGCCTGGTCAAAGAAGGGGATGCTTAGACCATCCTGACCGATATTCAGGGCATGGAAGATGCGCTGGGCGATATGGACTTCAAGGTTGCCGGTACGGAAAAAGGTGTAACGGCTATTCAGATGGATATTAAGGTTGCCGGTATTGACCGCAACATCCTGTCTTCGGCATTGCAGCAGGCTAAACGTGGCCGTGCGTTCATTCTGGACAAGATGCTCG
>CADBYQ010000097.1 GCA_902798865.1 Pseudoselenomonas ruminantium
CGGAATAGCTTTTTCGTATGCCTGTAGAGCCCGTTTTTCTGCAACAGACAGCTTGCCTGTCTCCCCTTTGTCCAGCAACTTGGTGTACTGGAAGATATCCGCGCCGTACTGCTCATAATAGGCAGGCTCCTCGATATTGCCTGCCCACCCCTGATACGGTGTGCGCATAAGGGAATCAAAGACGTAGATATGCAGACGGGGATTATCCTGCCGCAGTCGTTTGAAATTCTCCAAGCGTTCCGTAATCTCTGCCTGACTGACCTCATGTTTGCGTGAAGGTATCAACCCTCCATAAAGCATCGAATCCGACGCTATAACAGCCGACTTTGCTTTTGGGGCATTTTCTCGCAGCCATTGCCATAGTTCCTGCGGATGCCCCATGTTGGTAGCATTGCTCAAAAGCTCCTTGGGCGGCAACACCAGCTCATAGCCGGCTGCCTCCACTACTTCTACTGTCTGATGATAGGAAATCGGCCTGTCATCATGGGGAATAAACAGTATCCTGCCTCCTGCCTGGGCAGTGCACCAAGGCAATAAAAGCGCAGTCAATAAGAGCATAAATATTCTTTTCAACAAATCAACTCATCTCCTCCTACAGCATTATCCTAGTTATCATAAAATATAAGCCCTTCATCTTGCAAGCGATTTTTCAAAGCAGTCATGAAAATATAGCCCGGATCTATTTTTTCTGAACGATAGTTCGGTACATTTTCTATGTATAATCCACTGCTTCGGGCTGCGTCCTGCTGATAGTGACCAAAGACATAGGAAATTGTAGCATATTTTTTATGTAAATATTTGATTAGCTCAACATTTGCTTCCAGTTGCGCGTCCGTTAAATCTTCCACGCCATTAACTCCACCTACATTTTCTATGCCAATTGCACACCAGTTATAGCCTATAATATGTCTATTAAGCGCTGTTTCAGGTGTGAGTCTGTATATTTTCCCATCCCGTGACACAAGAAAATGGGAGGCAACATTCAGCGTCCCATCAGCGCGTGCCTCATGGTAAAAATGGTTATAAGCGGATTCCCAAGTACTAGAGGCTGTCCAATGCACAACAACAGCTTTTGGGATGATATCTATTTGATTCAAGTTGTAGTGTGTTGCGGCATACTCACGAATAAGCTGTTCTCTAACATCAGACCATAGTATTGGCTTATCAATGATCTGTAATTCACCAGCAAAAGTTTCGGTCATAAGGAAAAGTGAACCCAATAGCAGAAATAATGTCTTTCTTATCATAAACTTTGCTCTCCTCTTTTCCATGTCCCTCTACCAAACACGGCGCAACATAATGTTGGCCGTCAAATCTTTGTCATGGGCACCCTAGTAGAATCACCTAAATTGTCAGCCTTGATTTCATTGGCAATGTACTCGCTTTATAATAGGAGCGTAAGCCCGGCAGCCATCAATATCGCATCAGCACCCATATCCGCCGCTGTCATGCCTTTTTCATGCTATCACCTCATATAGTGGCCTCATTTCATCTTCAAATCCAACAGTACCTTCAATTACAATGCCTCTGTTCTTGCTTCAAATTTTTCAGTATCTATTATACACCACATAAGGGATGTTCTCTACCTGACAAACTACTAAAACCGATTTACATTGTCACCGCAGTAGTCCTGGCGATATTTGAACAGCAAAGCCGCCGCGATAAAAACCGATATAAACTCCGCTGCTGCCTGAGATATCCACAATCCCTCTGCCCCCATAAGCAAGGGCAGCCCGAATATAGCTATTGTTTGAATAACAAAGGAGCGCATGAGCGCAATAATTCCAGAGATTTTACCATTATTGAGCCCGGTGAAGTAAGCAGAGGCATAGACGTTAAAACCTTGAAAGACGAAGGCAAACGCAAAGATATACAAGGCGTGTTCCGCTAACGCACAGACCTCTGAATCGTAACCTACATAAAGTTCTGCTATATAAGCTGCCAAACAACGGGCCAAAAAGAACATGAGCAAGCCGAACGCCAAATTGAGCACGATGCCTTTTTTTAACAGGCTTTTCAGCTCCTCATAGTTCCTTGCCCCAAAATGATAGCCAACCAGTGAATTTGCCTCCAGTGCCAGCCCGGTAAAGACAGAAGCAAAAACTCCTTCAATGAATACCACCACACCAAAAGCAGCTACACCATCCTCGCCTAAAAACCGCAATAACTGAATATTATAAAATACGAAAATCAACGAATAAGACATATCATCTACCATTTCCGACAGACCATTGCTGCAAACAGCCAGCAATGGTTTTATTTCCAGTTTATAGGGTTGGAAACGCAAGGTACTGGAATTGGGCCGGGAAAAGTAAATCCAGGGAATAATCCCATTCAGGCAAGCGCCAATCCCCGTGGCCACAGCTGCGCCTACCATTCCCCAGTCAAACATCACAATAAACAGATAATCAAAGATGAGGTTGCTGAACATATTGGCAATCGACAAATACAATCCCAAATGTGGTTTTTCGGCAGTAATCAATATGCTTTGGAATGCATAACCGACAATCATGATGGGCAGGAAAAGAAACAGCACCCGCCCATAGGGAAGACCGTAAACCATGATATCCGGAGTTGCCCCTAGCAGGCAGGCAATATCCGGCAAGAAAATGATGCCCAATACCGCTAAAGCCACACCAACATAGAGGGCTGTCCGAATTATCATGGTAAAAAGCTGATTTGCCCTCTCGGTCTGCGCATTTCCTAATTCAGAGGCAATCAATGCACTGCCGCCCGTACCAAACATATAGCCTACAATGGAAAGCAATAATTGAAACGGATAGATGAGATTAACTGCTGCAAATGCTGTCTTGCCAATATAGTTGGAAACGAAATACCCGTCAATCGCATCATAAGTAATGGCAATCATCACTGTGCCTATGGTCGGCGCAGCGAAAAGCAGCAATTTCTTATAGGTAAAATGGTCGGATAACTTGATATTCATAAGCCATACTTCCTTTAACCAAACACAAGGTCAATAAACTTTTCGATATACAGTTGCTGGAATGCTGCCATCTTTTGCCGGGAGAAGAAATTTCCCGCCCATTCGAATTCCGATTCGAAGCAGCCTGAATTGTTGTCGTTCTCCAAAAACTCCAGTTCCAGTCTTGCCCCAGGTGCAGAATAATGATTGGGCAAAGGCAGATAGAACGGACGAAGCTCCCCAAGCTCACCTGCATTGATATTCAGCTGATAGTTGACTTCCATTGGGTCATCCAGGAAAGGTTGGTCATTAGCCACAAAATAATCATAACTTGAATGCGCAATTCCATCTATCACCTGCCGTTTTACCTCTGCCAAAAGTGAACTTGTATTATCTATCCTGTCCATATGTATGCCTACGGGAAGATTTTTTATCAGCATGCCCACGGAATTAGACGCATAGCTTCCCAAGCGATTATTGAAAATCCAGTTGGTCATAATATCGTTTTGGCCAGAAAACTCATGCAGGGCCTGAATCGCTGCGGCAATGGCAATGACGCTTCTGGATGCATGCAGTCGTTGCTCTGCTTCCGCCATATCTTCCTCATCAAAGGGAAGATGAAGTTTGCGCTGTTCTGCCTCCAGCTTATATGGGTCATCTTTATCTGGTTCAGGTATTTTACACCAATCATACCCACCATAGGTCGTTTGAAAATATTCCTTATCTTCATCATATTGGCATGATTGACGTATTTTTTCTTCATTCGCCAGATAAGTGCAATAATAATCCCGTGGCAATTCCTCCCCATGATATGCCCGCATAATATCCGCCAGGACAATGCCAAGCGATGAACCATCCATAGCCAGATGGTGAACGTCAAAGAACAAATAGGTGTACCTATCGGACTTGAATAAACGTACATTTAGCAGCGGCGAGTTAAATATCTTGAAGGGTTTTACCAGATTGTTGGATAATTTGATGATATCCAGATCACACATGTATTCAATCTGAACTTCCGGCAGGCTTTCCGGCGAATAGATTTGCACCAATTCATTGTCATCATCAAAGATAATCTTCATGGCCAATGCCGGATGATTGCTTATGGCAGCATTAACCGCCCGCTGCAGTTTCTGCGGGTCTATGTTCTTGGAAAAGCGGAAGAAATAGGACATATTGTTGAACATGGTAGACTTCGGCATCATCAATTGATTATCCACCATCTCTACCTGCATGGGAGAAAGTTTGTGCGGCCGCTGACGTTCGTAGTCATCGACAGCTTCCAAAGATACCGTATTGCTGCGTTCATCGAGCAATGCCGCCAGCCGCTCCACTGTCCTTAAAGAAAATACATCCGCACTGGAAATCCCCTTGTCCATCAATTGCGAAACCAACATCATACTGGAAAGTGAGTCCCCACCTAGTTGGAAAAAATCATCCTCAACGCTGATGCTTTCTTCCTCCAAATGCAGCACATCCGCAAAGGCTTTGCAAACATATGCTTCGCTTTCATTTCTTGGCGCCACATAATTTTCCGTACTCGGAACCGGCTCAATATAGGGAAGTTGTGTTCTATCGATTTTTCCATTTACCGTTTGCGGCATACTATCCACCCGCAACATTACGGTGGGAATCATATACTCAGGGAGATGGTTCTTCATAAAAGCGGTGATATCCTGTATCATAGGATTGGTGCCCGGAGCCGACGTGAAGTACCCTGCCAGATAATCCGATTTTCCGGAATGGCTCAAAACCTTTACCGCACAGGACTCCACCTGAGGAAATTCAGCCATCACTTTCTCGATTTCATCCAGCTCAATGCGGAAGCCACGCAATTTTATCTGATTGTCAATACGTCCATGAATACGGATAGTCCCCTGCTCTGTCCACGAGGCCAAGTCCCCGCTATGATAGGCGCGCAGACCATTGCAAGTAAAAAAGGCCTTGGCCGTCTTGTTTGGCAGATTGATATAGCCACGCCCGACACAATCACCGCAGATAATCAGTTCACCCTTTTCGCCTACAGGAAGAAATTCGCCTTGCTGGTCGACGATATAGAATTTTGTATTCACCATCGGCCCGCCGACCACAATTTCCCCTTCATCTTCCATAAGAGCCGCCGAGCAACCCATGGTGCATTCCGTTGGTCCATAGACATTTAGGATTACGCTATCCTGACGCAGGTTTCTGAGCTTGGTAAAGAGACCTGCAGGAAATGCTTCTGCACCCACATCGTAAAAATCGACATTTTTCAGGGCTGCTGCACATTCGGGGATATTCAGAATACTGAGCAGGAAGGTCGGCGTACAAGTTATGCCATTTACTTCCGCATCCAGCATGGCCTTGGCCAGCAGAAAGGGATCACGGATTTCCGCTTCTGTGGCAATACAGACCGTACAACCATTAGCCAAGGGGACAAATTCTTCCACTAGCGAAACATCAAAGGAAAATGCTGCCAAAGCTAGGGAAACTCGCCCCTCACGCACATAATGCATGATTTCTAGAGATTTCTCATCACGTTGTACATAATTAGCCAGACTGTGCTGTTCAATCATAACGCCCTTGGGCTTTCCCGTGGAGCCCGAAGTATAAATCACATATGCTAAATCATCCGGTGTAATGCTAACGGCTTCCGGATAAGAAATATCCTTATCTGCCAATATCTCCTCTATGGTGATAACCTCATAAGCTCCGTCAAAGTTCCTTGCCTGTTGCAAAGCAGCGGAAGTAATCAGCAGCGGTGCATTTGCATCCGCTAAACAAAAATTAATGCGTTCATCTGGATATGAGGTCACGAAGGGAAGGAACGCCGCCCCGGCTTTTAAAATGCCCTGTTCTGCTACATAAGCATATTCCGAGCGTTCCAACACCAAACCAATGATTATATCCTGCGTTTTTTTCAAATGGGACAATTTTTGCCGCAGGAAATTAGCCACAGCGTTAGACTGCATATCCAACTCACCATAGGACATTCTCCTGCCCGCTGAAATCACCGCTGTCTTATCCGGAGATTTCAATGCCTGTTGATGGATTTGTACGGAAACAGGGACAAAAGGAAAACTGCTTTCTGTATGGTTAAATTTATCCTGTTCTGCTAAAAACGTATTAAACATCAAAAGTCCCCCTCGCAAATAGTTAATTACTATTTCGCCCAAAATGGTTTTATTTCCTGCCATTGAACAGGGGGGCAGGACATAATAAAAGACCGATTGACAAGTCAATAGGTCATGCCTGCTTGTCAACCGGTCATCCTTATGCGTTTATCTGGTCAGCGTTTTTTAACGCCTTTGGGTCCTAAAAGAGCTTCCAGCTCGGCCAGGGTTTCCGGCGCATTGTCCAGCCAATAACTTTCTCCCAGCTTTTGCCAGCTGCCGCGATAGAGATAGACAACGTGGCTGCCGTGATGCTTGGCCATGAGTTCCTTCAATTCCTTGATGAGCTGCTCGCCGCCCTCCGCCGCGGGCAGCAGATAATATTCCGGCTGATATTCGTCCATAGACCATATCTTATCCACCAGCAATTTGACCTCGCCATCCCGCAGGTCAACCTTCCCCTGTAAAACGATTGGTGTATCCGGTGTCAGCAGATTCACATACTGATAAAAGGCGCGCGGGAAAATCGTTGCTTCCAGCTGTTCTGTGTAATCCTCCACTTTGATAAAGCACATGGTGTCCCCTTTTTTCGTGGTAATGCGCCTGCTTTCCGCAACCAGACCGGCAATGCGGACAACCTGCTTATCCTTAACGCTCTCACTTAGGGTTTCAATGCTTGGCAGATGGCCGATTTTATCCTTGTACTCGTCCAAAGGATGACCCGTGATGTAAAAACCGGTGTTTTCCTTTTCCCATCCTAACATGGTGCGTTTAGGAACTTCATCCATATCCGGCAGTTTCATATCCGCCGCATCATCCTGCATCACATCGCCAAAGAGCCCCAACTGACCATGGGCAAAGTCCTTCTGCCGCCGCTGTGCCTCACCTACCGTCGGTTCGAGTACATGGAGCAGTTGACTGCGCTTAGCGCCTAAAGAATCAAAGGCACCGCATTTTATCAGACTTTCCAATACTCGCTTATTGACCGTAGTCATATCAATCCGTGTGCAAAAATCCAATAGCGAAGTGAATGGACCATCCTGTTTCCGCGCTGCCATAATGGCTTTGATGGCGTTTTCGCCTACATTGCGCACTGCCGCCAACCCAAAGCGGATATCTTGCTTATCCACACCAAACATGATATCGCTGGCATTGATATCCGGCGGCAGAATCTTAATGCCCATGCGGTGTGCCAATTCGATATAAACCGGCACTTTCGTGGCGTTATCCATAACACTAGTCAGCATAGCTGCCATAAATTCAGCCGGATAATGAGCTTTGAGATAAGCCGTCTGCCATGCTACCAGCGCATAGGCGGCACTATGCGACTTGTTAAAACCGTAGTCAGCAAAATGAGTCAATAAGTCAAAAATGGTATTGGCAAGCTCGGCATCAATGTTGTTGCCTGCGCAGCCTTTGAGGAAGTTTTCCTTCTGGGCCATCAGGATTTCGTGCTTTTTCTTCCCCATGGCACGGCGCAATAAATCTGCCTGTCCCAAGGAGAATCTGGCCAGCACCTGCACAATCTGCATAACCTGCTCCTGATAGAGCACCACGCCGAAGGTTTCTTTAAGTATGGGTTCCAAGAGCGGATGCATATAGGTGACTTCTTTGCGCCCATGACGCCCGCCGATAAAGTCATCTACCATGCCGCTGCCCAAAGGGCCTGGACGGTACAGGGCTACTGTAGGAATTAAATCGGCAAAGTTCTTCGGGGCCAAATCCTTCACGAGATTGGTCATGCCCGAAGATTCCATCTGGAACACAGCCCCCGTGCGCCCTTCGCAGAGCATCTTGGAGGTCAGTTCATCTTCCAAAGGGATGGCATTGATGTCCACATTTTCCCCGCGGGTGGATTTGATGTTGCTTAAGGTGTCGCTGATAACCGTCAGCGTGCGTAGACCCAAAAAGTCCATTTTGAGAAGTCCAAGTTCCTCCACATGGTCTTTGTCAAACTCCGTAACCAGCGTGCCTTCCGAAACGGACACCGGCAGATAGTCGGTCAGCGGGTGTTTGGCGATAACCACGCCTGCCGCATGGGTGGACGAATGACGAGGCAACCCTTCAACCTTGCGGGCAAAGTCGATAAGCCGCTTGGCTTCTTCCTTATCCAAGGTCATTTTCAGCTCATTGGGAATCAGCTTGGCAATGGCATCCACCTGCGCATAAGTCATGCCCAGTGCCCGGCCGACATCGCGCACGGCGCCTTTGGCTGCCATAGTACCAAAGGTGACAATCTGTGCTACATGGTCATAGCCATAACGTTCCTTTACATAGTCAATGACTTCTTCGCGGCGGATATAGCAGAAGTCAATATCAATATCCGGCATGGTCACGCGCTCCGGATTGAGGAAACGTTCAAAGAGCAGGTCGTATTTGAGCGGGTCAAGGTTGGTAATGCCCAACAGATAAGCTACGATACTACCTGCTGCCGAGCCGCGCCCTGGCCCAACGGAAATGCCCTGCTCGCGGGAATGGTTGATGAAATCCCAAACAATCAAAAAATAACTGTCATAGCCCATACGGTGGATAATGGAAAGTTCGTAATCCAAGCGTTCCTGTACTTCCTGCGTAATTTCCGGATAGCGGGAAGGCAGTGCCTTTTCGCAGAGAGCCCGCAAATAAGCTTCATCATCCTTGTAGGCTTCAGGAATGGGATAATACGGCAGCTGAATATGGCCAAACTCAAAATCTACCTGACAGCGCTCGGCAATTTTTACGGTATTGCTAAGGGCTTCCGGATAGGCAGAAAACAGCCCTGCCATTTCTTCGGGGGATTTCAAGTAATAATCATCGCTGTTAAAGCGCATTCTATCCGGGTCATCCACGGTCTTACTCATCTGAATACAGAGCAGGATATCGTGGAATTCGCTGTCCTCCCGGCGCACATAATGGCTATCGTTGGTCGCAACCAAACCGACGCCGTATTTATTCGCCAATTCGATAAGACCTTCATTGGCAACACGTTCTTCCGGCAGGCCATGATTCTGAATTTCCAAGAAGTAATTGTCCTTGCCGAAGATGTCAATATACTCCTGTACCAGCCGATCAGCCTTATCCTTGTTGTCTTGAATCAATGCCCGCGGCACATCACCGGCAATACAGGCAGACAGGCAGATAATCCCCTCATGGTATTGCCGCAGAAGTTCCTTGTCCACACGCGGCTTATAATACATGCCTTCGATATTAGCCAGCGACACCAGCTTTACCAGATTCTTATAGCCGGTCTGATTTTCAGCCAGCAAAATCAAATGGTAATACTTGGTTCCATTGACTTCCTGACGTTCCTTGCGGGAGCCGGGAGCAAGATAAACCTCGCAGCCAATAATGGGCTTAATGCCCTGCTTCTTGCATTCTTTATAAAAATCAATCGTGCCATACATGACGCCATGGTCGGTAATGGCCAGATGTTTCATGCCCAATTCTTTGGCGCGAGCCACCAAATCCTTGATGCGGGCGGCACCATCCAACAAACTGAACTCCGTATGAACATGGAGGTGGGCAAATTCGATATTGCTTGCTGCTTCCATAAATAAATTCCTTCCTAATGCAAAACGATTATCCTTTAGTATAACATAAACCTTGCCCGCGTGCAGGCTCTCTGCTAAAATATTAACAAAGAAAGATGTTAGAGGTGTTTGCCATGACCATACACGGAGCAGTCATTATTGAGCAGGGAGTTACCTTCGCTATTATTGCGGTGAAACAATCCGTCACCATGTATACCGCCAGAATGGTACAGACCCGCCATGAACTGGCACAGTTCTTTCCCAATATGCCCATTATCCTCATGAGTCAGGATAACAGCGGCACGCCCCACTACTATGGCCGCAAGGATATCGTGGAATTTTTGAAAACCGTGCGGCTTGACCAAATACCGTGGAAAGAATATCACATCTATTAACGGCGTTATTCGGGCGAAATAATTATCCCCCACAAAGCCTTATTTTATGCGGGTTTTCAGTGATTGGTGGAAAGTGAAAAAATTGCTTTTGGAACAGTTTTGTGGTCAAAATGTGGTCACACATGCAAAAAGACGGGGAAGCTTAAACTTCTCCGCCTTTTAAAAGGTAATTTATTTATGTTCTTGATGGCAACGGCACTACCGCAAGAGTTTTCCCCATAGCTGCCAACACCTTCAGCATAGTGTCCAGCTGGGGATTTGCGTTTCCTCTTTCCATCCGTGCTATCTGAGGCTGTTTCACTCCACTTATTGCTTCTAAGTCTCTTTGACTAAGCCCCTGCTCTTTTCTGGCCTGTACGAGTGAGGTTATCAATGCGACGCGAAGATCACTCTCTGCTATTTCCTCTGGCGTGAAGTGTTCTTTGTCAAATTCATCATCCCATACAGGAAAGCCGCCTTTTGTGTAATTCATGATATACCCTCCCTTTCCTTGAAATCTGCCAATTCCCGCTTGGCTTGTTCAATTTCTCTCTTGGGTGTCTTCTGTGTCTTTTTCACGAAGCTATGAAGAAGAACGAATGCACCATCTACCCATCCAGCGAATAGAATACGATCGTTTATCGGTCTAAGCTCCCATATTTCACCATCAAGATGCTTCGCATACTTATCTGGAAGATATGTGCCGTTTACAGCTAAGGCTTTTACGTACTCACGAATCTTAGTCAGCTTTATCCTACTATCCTTACTCTTGCTGGCTCCCAGTTCGTTGATATATTCCATCAGCGGGGATTTACCTTTTCTGTCTGCATAGAAAATAATCTTGTGCATATAAGTCCCCCTTTCTTAATTACATGATAACATACAAGTTATCAAT
The DNA here is from genome assembly GCA_902798865.1 of Pseudoselenomonas ruminantium. Lineage (GTDB taxonomy): Bacteria > Bacillota > Negativicutes > Selenomonadales > Selenomonadaceae > Selenomonas_A > Selenomonas_A ruminantium_L. The sequence continues at coordinate 10,791 of CADBYQ010000097.1, forward strand.
AATCAACAAATATATTTTGGATTCATTTGCCCACTAGCTGCTTTCCGATTCTATTGATTCCAAAAATATAAGCCCCGGAACTTGATAACGATTTGTTACTGAGTTCTGGGGCTTTGGTTTTTATTTAATTTTAAATCGTTCGAATACGTTAGGAATCGTTCGACCCCAATGCAGAATGTCCACTATTGGCAATACATTTCCTCATGGCCATGAAGAAACTGTACTCAAGCAGTGGACAAAATGCGGTTAAATCGTTTGATAATCGTTCTAATACTCCTTCTCACTCATCATAATAGATATTGGCGTCATACCCGAACACCACCAGATTATCTGTGAACTGGTGCATCCGAATGATGTTGTCCGGATATTCCTCTTTGAGATAATCCCGGCAGGCCGTCTCGAAGGTATTTCCGCTGCCATAGTTGGCCACCCAGTACGGCACGTAATCGGGCAAATCCTCAATCCGGATGTAATGGCTCCCTTCAGCGCTCAACCAGCTCCAACTCGAATAGATACCATTATACTGATGGCCATAATCGGTCAGCCGGTTGATAAACGCTCGGCAGCACTCCGTTACATCGCCGTTGAGCATCCGCTTGCTTTCTGCATCGTACCAGATTCCCAGGGGCGGAGTCTCCCCGCGCAGATATTCTTCCAGCCATGCGGCCACTTGGTCAGCCTCGTCCACAGCTTCATCGTAGGTACATGCATGGGCAAAGTAGTACACACCATACTGCAGGCCATATTCCACGGCTCTATTGATATGGTCGATAAACATATCATCAAGATGGGCATGTTCGCCAATTTTCAAGATAACGCCCTCGATGCCAGCCTCCTTGACTGCTTGCCAGTCTACATTTTCCTGCCATGCACTGATATCAATTACCTTCATTTGTGCTTTACTCCCTTCTTATCCGGCCTGTAATTTCTTGGAAACGGGCACATCTCAAACAGGCTGTACTCCATCTCCTGCACCTGCCCCACATAAAAGCCCTGCCGCCTTGCTACATAAGCAAAGGCGGCAAATTTGTTGTATAGTTCTGTCCATGCTAAGCCATTCATTTAACCTCATCTTTCTCCCGTGCAATCTCATGCGGATTTTCAAAATGATTAA
>CADBYQ010000098.1:0-4852 GCA_902798865.1 Pseudoselenomonas ruminantium
TGCTGGCCGCCGGAGAGCTGGCTGGGGTAGTTATCCGCCTTATCTGCCAGACCAACCCGGTCCAAAAGTTCACGGGCCTTTTTCTCGGCATCTGTCTTGCTGACCTTCTTGACTTTAAGCGGGGCCAGCATGATGTTTTCCAGTGCCGTCATATGCGGGAACAGATTGAAGCGCTGGAACACCATGCCCACTTCTTCACGCACTTTGTTGATATTGGCTTCGCCATCCAACGGCGTGCCTGCTACCGTGACCTTGCCGCTGGTGGGTTCCTCCAGATAATTCATGCACCGGAGAAGCGTACTCTTGCCGGAACCGGACGGACCAATCAGCGCGACCACTTCCTGCGGTTTGATATGGAGGTTGACACCTTTGAGCACTTCAACCTCGCCAAAGGCTTTATGTAAATTTTCAATGACGATCATCTTTTGCAAACCTCCACTCCAAGAATGCGACAAAGCGGGAAATAGTCAGCGTCATAATCAGGTAAATAATGGCTACACAAGTCCAGATTTCCACCGAGGCATAGGTTTTGGCGATAATGAGCTGACCACGGCGGGTAAGTTCCTCAAAGCCGATAACCGATACCAGTGAAGAATCCTTCAAGAGAGCGATAAACTCATTGCCCAGCTGAGGAATAACCCGCTTAAAAGCCTGCGGCACCACAATATAACGCATGGTCTGCACCCAGGTCATGCCCAAGGAACGCCCGGCCTCCATCTGTCCCTTGTCGATAGACTGGATACCGGAACGGAAGATTTCGGCTACATAAGCACCGGAGTTCAGTCCGCAGGCGCTGATGGCTGCCACATAAGGGTCGCTTCTCTGTCCCGTCATCAATGGCAGCGCAAAGTAGACTAAAAAAATCTGAATTAAGAGCGGCGTTCCGCGGAAAAAATCTACATACACTGCTGCTATCCAACGAAAGAGCTTAATCCGGCCAATACGGGCAATGCCCATAAACAAACCGATAATAATACCAACAGCCACGGACAGTGCCGTTATTTTGATTGTAATGCCCGCCCCCAACAAGAGCAACGGGAAGGATTGTATCACCAAGTCAACATTAAAATCCATTTTCTTCACCTTGCTTATAATTATTCATTAATCATGTATAATTATAGACTAAACTTTTAAGAGTGTCAACCTGTAAAATGGTATCTCAAAACAGACATTTTACTAAGAAGTTCTACGCATCATCCAAGCTGCCACAAAATTTCAGCCCTAACATGGTTATATCATCGGATTGCTCCGCGTCCCCCGCATAGGTGCTAACATCCTGACGAACAGCTGCGAGTATTCCCCTTACATCTTTTGACGGCTGCCTGTTCAATGTTTCTTGCAAACGCTCTTCCGAATAGAGTTCCCCGTCCTCATTCATGGCCTCTGTCACGCCATCTGTATACAGGAAAATCATATCCCCCCGCTGCATGACCAAACTATGCGCCTCGTACATTTCGTCCTCGTTTATGCCCAGCATCATATGTTTTCTTGCCTGCTGCAAATAACAGAACTTGCCATCAGCCTGCACCAAAGGTGGATTATGACCGCCATTTACATAAACCAGTTCCCCTGTTGTCAAATCCAACCTGGCCATAAACGCCGTCACAAACATCATTTCGTCATTTTCCCAGCAAAGTTCCTGATTCGCCATCTTCATAATGCCGGCAAAATCAGCAGCATTTTTCGCCCTTAAGACCATATTCTTTAACGTGGTTTTCGCACGCATCATATAAAGCGCTGCCGGAATCCCCTTCCCGGATACGTCAGCAATCGTCATCACCAGATGTTTTTCATCCGTCATATAAAAATCATAAAAGTCACCACCTACCCCTTTGACAGCATCCATGGTCGCATATATTTGAAATTCTCGGTAATCGGTCAAAAAATCCTGCGGTAATGCGCCCAGCTGAATATTACGGGCCACCGAAAGCTCAGCTGCCGCCTTTTCCTTCTCAGCTGTTGCCTTAGACAAATTATCAATATAGGCTTTCAGCTCATCCGTCATAGAATTAAAGCAGCTTGCCAAATGTTCAATTTCATCACCGGTAGTTATATCCAGTTTCTTGTCAAGATTGCCACCGGCAATTTCACGCACACCATCGGCCATCTGCTTTATCGGCTCAACAAATCGGTCAGAAAGCTCCTTCGACATAAATATCATAATGACCACCATGATAAAAAATGCCAACAAAGCCACCTGCAAAAGTAAAAGCGACTCACGCTGCAAATTGTCACGGAAAGATTTCATCTGCCCCATGAAATAGTTATGGCTTTCCTGCAGGGAAGATGAAAGTTCGTCCTGTGACACCAGAATCCCCAGACTCCATTTCATCGTAGGGAGTGGCGCAAACGCCAGCATGTATTTTTCGCCATACAGCTCAACAGGCAATACACCACTTTCGCCGTTAGTCATATAATAAGCTGCCCTGGCAAACTCCGCCGACTCACTTTTCCGTAAATCCTGCTGTTTATCTGTCTCGGCCAGCATGCCCTCGTGTACCGGTGAAAAAATGACCTTGCCATCATTGTTCATGATAAAGTTAATGCCCTTATCACCAATGGCCGTATTCGTAATATATTGACGCAGCTCTTTAGTCGCTATATCAAGACTTGCTACGCCGGCAATTCCCTCAGCGTCATAATATGGCGCTGAGCAGCTTATAACTTCAACGTCACTATGTTCCGCCGTCAAAATTGTGAGATAAGGCAAAGAAAAAACCGCCCTATTGGCCTTGATGGCATTTTGATACCACGGGCGGACACAAGGGTCATAACTAAAAGCCGGGTCATCAGATATCGGACTGTACTTATCCCCAACAAAGACGCTGCTGCAAATTAAAAACCCGGATTTACTGCCAAAATAGGTTGCGGAATAACTAAAATGACCATACTTTTTTTCCATCGGCACCATCGTACTCGTTACATTGGCGACCAGCTCAACTTCTTGCCGTACCGTTTCTATCCCACGTTTTCGCACTTCAGGACTATAGATAATACAGGGCGCAGCCGGCGGAACTTTTCCCTTATACGGATCAAGAACACTCGCTGGCAGATAATTGGACGGATGCTTATGTATCCAAGTCAAAACCTCTGACAAAATCGTCACATCATGCTCCATATGTGCCAATTCATGGTCAATAAAGTTGGCTTTCGACATGGCTAAGTCTGCAATCGTATCCTTACTGGTTTTATTGATATATTTCTGCGTGTATGCAGCTCCCGCTTGCGAAAGCTGCTCCCCCATCTCGGTTATATCTTTTTGCACGAAGGTAATGCCATAAAATAACAAGCCAGCAAACACCAGTGCCGACAACAGGCTGCTGATAAGCAGGAGCAGCAGCAAGCTCTCCCGGATGCTCGACCGTCTGCGCAATATTTTTCGTACAATCCGCCAGTAATCGCCCATACCCTAAACTACTCCTTTAACGATACCCCTCGTTTCCCTATCTCGCTCGCAATGTCCATGAGTTCACAATCCCTGATCAACATGGACATAACCGAGGATACATTCACCACAAAAACGGCTGAAACCATCAGCATACCAATAGAATCAAAGGGCAGACCTAGCTGCTTAAAAATAATAGCATAAATAGCCATGATACCGCCTGGAACCGGAGGTGTCGCAATACTAAGCTGCAAAGCCAAAATAACGGTTATAAACAGCGAAAATAAGGATAAAGGCAGCTGTGCATTATAAGCCGTATAAAAAACACCAGCCACCAGCGCTGCAGCTGCAGACGGCGAGAACATGGCATGGGATAATGGCAGCCAAAAATCACAGAATTTACCTTCTATTTTCAAACGCTCTTTGGCAAAGGCCATATTTATCGACATAGCTGCCGTATTGCTGGCAGTTGAAAAAGATATTAGAAACACCTTCGACCCCTGACGCAGGAAATCCGCCACATTTATCCGGTACTTATAAACAATATGCATGAGCATAAGCATCCCAAAACCGATGCAAAATGCATAATTGGAGGCCACAATCCGCCATACAGCAAAAATTGTTTCCATGCTGTTACTGGCAATCGACTTGAACACATTCAGGAATATAGCCGCATATATAACTTTGGAAACAATGTCCATCATCTTGACAATCAGCTTATTTAACTCACCCACAATGACTTTCAAATTAGGAATCACATTCGTCAAGGTTAAAATACTGATACCGGTCAATATCGCGATGAAGACTATCTGCAGTATATTTCCCTCGACAAAGGGAGCAACAAAATTGCGGGGGAAAATGCCCAAAAATAATTGGAACAATTCAGATAGTGCCAGATTGCTTTCCCCATTGATAACAACAACAGGAAAAAAGAACTGGCATACTCCCGCCGAAAACAGTGCCATGCACAGCATGACGATAAAAAAGCGGCGTATAACTCTAAGTCCCACATTACTAAAAGTGGCGACATCCTCCATAAGACAAATCCCATTAACGATGGAGATAAAGACAAACGGCCCGGTAACTGCAACAATCAGTCCCATCAACGTCTTTAAAAGCGGCTCTGCGACATTGTGTATGACCGCCTCCTGTAATTCCGTGGGCAGCAAATCAGCGGCACCGGCACATACTACCGCCAGCAGCGCCGATATGGTAATCGACCCCCCCGGTATTTTTATCGGCTTCCACGCTTTTCCGGCATAGGTACTGATCTCATTGTAGCCATTCCTATAAGTATAAATGGTCTCGGCTTGCTCGTAATTCATGAGTCCTTTTAAGACTTGTGCCGGCAATATATCATCATCATCGTCAATATCACCATCACTAAGCGGGTTATAGGCCTCACCTTTGATGCGAATGATGACTTTTGGTACCCCAAACCACTTTTGAATCTGGAGGGTATAATGA
>CADBYQ010000098.1:4889-12912 GCA_902798865.1 Pseudoselenomonas ruminantium
ATTTTTCAAAAACCTCGCGAACATCCTCAATTGTTTTTTCCAAATCATCATTGCTGAAACTCAGACGTTTGCTGACTGACATCCTTCCACCTCCTTTCTCCCCTCACTCCCAGTCTGCTGAACTCACAGTTCATCGAGTGATTGGCACATGTTTAAATACGAGTTCATATTGCTATCGAGCAGAATCTTCTTCACCATGCCAACAGCCCCTGCTACCGAAAATTCCTTACCTTCCCTGTTGGCTTTCTTATACAGTCGCAAAAGTACACGGAGTCCCGCGCTGGAAATATACGACACAGCCTCCATATCCAGAACAGTCTTATCCTCACGCTCAACGATTTTTTTTCCACTCAAATAAATAGACTCGGCGTTAGAAATATCTATCCGCCCCTCGACACGCCAAGCCAACCAGCCATTAGCCAACTTCGTTTCTTTCTGCACAACCTCACTTGCCATATTCTCGGCCTCCTCTATAACGAAATCATACGCCTTGACTGTCCCTTAAGGGCATAAGGCATATGCTATATGTATCCATTTTTTTACAAATTCGACAAACACCATGAACCTCCTGCCTGTTACGCCCGCTTAAGGCCACAAAATAGCATACCCCATGCTTCAAAACGTAAAATCATACCAGAAAAAGGCACTGTGATAAAATGCATATCACATTTCATCACAGCGCCTCGAAAATTTCACTCTTATTTCTTTTCGCCGAACCATTTAGCGAAAATCTTATCGTATTCGCCGTTTTCTTTCAGCTTCTTGAGGGCAGCGTTAATTTCCTTCTGCAGTTCCTCATTGTCCTTGTTGATGGCAATGCCGTAATCTTCAGCCGTGAGCTTTTCTTCCAGCGTCTTTACGCCCTGAGCGGCATTCTTCGTGATGAAGTAATCATTAACCGGGCGGTCATTGACCACAGCATCTACGCCTTTGGCCTTGAGTTCCATGAAGCAGTCAGCCGGCGTATTGAGTTCTTTGATTTCTACGCCTTCGATTTTCTTCACTTCCGCAGCACTCGTCGTACCAATCTGTACAGCTACCTTCTTGCCTTTGAGGTCAGCGAACTTCTTGATGGCTTCTTCGTCCTGACGGACAACCATCGTCAGACCGGACTGATAATACGGTTCAGAGAAACGTACATTAGCCTTGCGCTCGTCATTAATGGTCATGCCGGAGATAGCCACATCAATGCTCTTGCCCTGCAGTGCCGGAATCAGGCCGTCAAAGCCCAGATTCTGAATTTCCACTTCGCGGCCCATTTCCTTGCCGATGGCGCGGATAAGGTCCATATCAAAGCCCTGATATTCTTTCTGTCCTTCGTCCTGGAATTCAAACGGCGGGAAGTCGATGGAAGAACCAACCTTCAATACTTTCGCCTGTTTGTCACCGCCTGCCGGTGCTGCTGCCTGTTCGCTGCCACAGCCAGCGAAGGCAAACATGGCAAAGGCGCCAGCCGCCAAAAGCGACAAAACTTTTTTCATGTTCATAGATAATCCCCACTCTCAAATAAAAATTTACAGTGATACAAAAATGGAGTCTGAGCGTTTCGCTCAAACTCCACTCGTCACGCACAATGTAAGTATATCACACTACAGAAAATCTGCAAGTGTTAATCATTACATTGCTTCGCCTCTTTTTTTGTTGAAGCAGTCACGGCAGTATACCGGACGATCGTTCTTCGGTTCAAACGGAACTTCCGTTTCTTTGCCGCATTCTGCGCAAACTACCTTGAACATCGGACGGGCTTCACCGCCATCACGGCTGCGGCGGCGCTTGTCGCGGCAATCGCGGCAACGAGCCGGCTCGTTTTCAAATCCCTTCTCAGCGTAGAATTCCTGTTCGCCAGCGGTGAACGTAAATTCCTTCCCACATTCTTTGCATACCAGTGTTTTGTCTTCAAAAGCCATACGATAATCCCCTTACCTAAAAAGAAAATAATATTTAGATGTTCCCTGTATCCCTGAGTCCCCTATAGTGTTTCCGTAGATTACGCCGAGAAAAAGAACGTCCATGCGTATTATTATATATTGATTTAATCAAAAATGCAAGTGTTTTTTATATTGTGCAAAAATTTCGCCATATTGCACAATATCCGCTTTCCAATTCCCGCATATAGTTTTTCACATCCATCAAGGGTGATTTTAAAAGATTTGCCCGCAGACCGGAATGGTAGGCACCGATAAGTTCCGGGGAATTGCCCAGCTGTACAGCACGCCGCACATAGTTGATGTCGTTTTCCACCACCAGTTCTTTTACTCCGGCATTGACCAGAATCGACGCCCCAAAGCGCGAACCATGGCGGCGGCCACGCAGGCTCACAACCGGCACTCCCATAAAGAGCGCTTCACAGGTAGTAAGGCCGCCATTATACGGCATGGTATCCAGCGCAATATCAATGTCCCGGTATTGCTCCATATAATCGGGGCTGTACGGACGCATCTCCACCCGCGCCAGGTCAAAACTAAGACGCTTGAGCCGGTCACGCAAAATGGCCCGGCCGGAATCAATGCTGCAGATTTTTCCCTTGAGTACCAGCTTGGAACTATGCACCTGCTCCAAAATCCCCCGCCAAAGAAGCAGGGTTTCATCCGTCACCTTGGCCAGATTATTGAACGAGCCAAAGGTGATAAAGCCATTTTTAAGACACGGTGCTTCTGTACCCGCCGGCGGGATTTCCCGCACAGCCCCCGGCACATAACAAAGATGAGAATGCGGCAAGCGCAGGATTTTCTCCGTAAAGCCCTGTTCCGCCATATCCCCGCTCGGCAGGCAGACCTCATCGGACAGGAAGTAATCCACGGTCGAAAGTCCCGTGGTATTCATATAGCCAATACCTGCCACCTGCACAGGTGCCGGACGCAGAGCCATAATCGGCATGCAGTTGTCATTGCTGTGCCCGGAAAGGTCCACCAGAATATCAATGTGGTCTTCGGCAATCAGGCGGGCCGCTGTCCGGGGACTGCGCCCACGCAAATCGCGCCAGGTAACGGGCGAAGCCATCAGCCTTTTGGTCACATCATCGCGCTTGCCTGTGGAATAGGCATATACACTAAAGCGGCGGCTGTCGAAATTCTTTAGCAATGGTGCCACAAAATTAGCCACCGCATGCTGCCGGAAATCCGGCGAAATATAACCGATACGCAGCTTTTTATCGGGAAGTTTCTTCACTTCATCATGGCGATAAGGCGTGACATTCAGCAGCGGCTCATATTTTTCTGCCAGCTGCTTGCCCTCCAAAGCGCCCTGTTCCCGATAATTGCGCATAAAAAGATACTTGCTGTAAGCGGCGGCTTTTTCCTCGTCATCAGCTGCTTTTTTGCTGTATGCCAGCATAAGCGCTGCCGCTTTATCCGGCTGTGCCGCCAGATAATAGCCGTCCGCCAGCCAAGCCTGTGCTTTTTGCAGCAGATAGAGCACGATTTTATAATACGGTTCATCGGGAGTCAAGGCCCAGAGCTTGCGCTCCAACTCATTAACCAGCTTCGCCAGTTCAGGGATTTCCGTATCGAGACGAAATTCCACAGCGGCGAGTCCTGCAGCCACAAGTCTTCCCCGCAGATGCTGGGGCTTCTTGAGCAGGATTTCATCCAGCAGGGCATGGGCTTCCTCATAATCCCCTGTGTAAAGGGCCGCTTCCGCCATAACCGCTGCCCCATCCATGCTTTCCGCATCCAGCTGCCAAAGTTCCCGCGCACAGGCCCGCATCCCCTTTGGGTCCCCTTCACTGGCAAATTTATCCGCCAGATTAAGCCAATTTAACGTATCATGATCCATAAACAGACTAACTCCCAAGATTTATCTAAATGCTTATGCATTGCTTTATTAATTCTACGCTTCCGCCCGCTTATCCTTTATTTATCCCGCAAAAGCTCCATGAGCACATTTTGCGCGGTGGTGTAGTGATTCAGGCGGGATGCCAGCCAGCCGGCGGTTTCCCGGATAAGGCAGGGCACATCTCCCTCTTTCTCTGCCGCCGTTAATTCCAGCAGCAGCAAAAATTGCCATATCTCCCATTGTACCACAAAATACAGCCCATTATAAGCATATGTCCCCAAAACTGCACAGGGATAAAGCTCCTTGAACCACTCATTAACCAGATAATTTTCCAGCATCAGGCCATAGGGTCCCTCGCATTTTTCCCACAGCAAATTCTGTGCCTCTGCCTGCTCCATGAAGCCCTGTACCTTAACCTTTTCTACCAGTTCTAGATACGCGGCTGTCTTTGCCGTATCATCCTCAATGCCCCGCACAAAACGGCAGAAAAAATCGGCCTGTTTTGCTACGGGCCACGGTTCCCAAACCGTTTCTGCCGTATCCCTGCCCCAGGGCAAGTGTTCATCCGCTTTTGCCAATTCCTGCAAGAGCATGGTCAGCCGCTGATTAAGCGACCGCTTCCTATCCTGCAATATCGCTATGCCCTTGGCCTGCCAGTCGAAAAAACGCAGTTCTGCCAAGGCTTCTGCATCACCTGACGGCAGGAAATACTTGCTGCGAGTCGATTGAATCTGCCGCTTGACCAATTGCAGTGGCTCGTCATTTTGCAGAATCAGTTCTGCCGCTACAGGACAGGTTACGCATAAGGCACGCTCCACGACATCATGCGGAAAGAGCCTGGTCTTGCGGGGATATTCGGCACATACATCCGTAAGCATCTGCGCCCCGTATTTTTTTTGCAGGCCGCATAAACCATCCGCCCGCAGAAATACACAGTGGTCCTCCTTATGCAGAAACCCAAAGTTCTCCGCTTCCGGCAAATACACCAGTCCCCTGCGCAGCTTTTCCCCGTCTTCCCCTTCCAAGGCGCGATAACGCGCCAGTGCAGCATCGTCTAAAATCTGCTGCCAGCCATAGCAGCAGATAGAGCCACCGCATTTACTGCCATCGCAAAAGAACTGTTCGAGGTAAGCCGGTTCAATACATAAAAATTCTTGCTGTTCCATCGTCTTCACACCTCAGGATTCAGTTCTCTGCCATATTCCCGGATAAAGGCCTTCTGATAGCCCTTGTACTCATAGGCCAGCGGCTTTTCCTTGGGACAGTGAATACACCAAAAATCCTGCTCCTGATTGGGCACAACCACCTTATACCCCGCCCGCTGCATTTCCTTACACATGGAGGTATCGTAAAGATGCCAACCCGTGAAGATATCCTCGCGCCAGCGAATATCATGCTGTGTGGCAATAAACAGGCCATCCACAGCCTCTACTTCCTGATAGGCCCCTTCCGGTTCCCGACAATGCGAATCCACTACGCTCTCCGGCTCGCAGGCATGCAGTACCCGGCCATACGTTCTAAGACCATCCCACCAGACGCCGCTGCGCGGCAGGCTGCGGCAGCCAATCACACCTACAGCACCAATCGTATTATCGGCAAAGATATTCCGTAAATCCTGCACCAGATTTTTATTGACCACCAGGGTATCCTGATGGAGATAGACCTTATAGCGTGCGTTGCTTTTTTCCTGCCCCAGATTATAACCGGCACACATGGATGCCGCGCCTCTTACGGGGATAAATTCGGCCGTCATGCCCTCAGGTATAAGCAAACTTTCCAGATACAGACGGCATTCGCTGTACCAGTCATCGCTATTCACACAGGTGATAAAGGCAATCTTCGTTTCGTCCAACAACTCATCACGCATTCTGCATCCCCTGCCATTCCTGCAAAAGTTCCTGCAAATATTGTACTTCTTCCTCTGTCGTCGCGTTTTGCATGGCCCCCTGAAGGAGCAAACCAATCTCTGCCTGTTCTGCCACCGTTTCCGCCATCAACTGGCGATAAAAACGCACCGGATGGAATACGGCCTGCTTGATAAAGGCCGCTGTATAATCAGCAAAAAGCCCTGTATCCCGATAAAAAGCCCAAAATTCCCGACAGTTTTTCTCAGGCTCCACACCATACTCAAGCCGGTGCAGGTAAGTCGAAAGCTGCCGCCGCTGCTCCTTGGTGTACATGGATTTTAACAGAGCCATCTCCGGCATGGAACGGTCCGCCCGCACGAGGTAAAACTCCGTGTTCAAATCGTCCCCTTCATTGTCAAAACCTGCCGCTAACAGCTTTTGCAAGGTCTGTTCATCAGCGGGACGCTTCTGCGGCTCCATAAAGACCATCTTATAATAGGAAGCATAGAGCAGGCGTTCAAACTCCTGCCGGGCAAAGAGCCGCGCCACCACATTGTAATAATGCCCGTCCAGCAAATCTAAGAGCTGTGACCAGTGGCGGATATTGCGGAAACTGGTCAGAAAACTCCCTGTTTCCTTCAAAAAGCGGGAAAAGCCCGCCGCAATATCCTGCGGATGCCCGGCCTGCTCCAAGGTCAAATCCGAGATGATGTAATCAAAAAATTCCTTAGGGTAAGGCAGCGGTGCATCCAGATAATTCAGTTCCGTAAATTCTACACCTAAATCTTGATAATCGAGCATAGCATCGGCATCCGCCGTCACGGCATAGATTTGAGCGCAGGGGAACAGCTGCCGCAGCTTGGGCAGATAGACCAGACTTTCCACAACCAAAATGTTCAGCGGCAACTCCCCTGGCTGCAAAAACTGCAATAATTCGGGCTTGATTTTTTCTGCCACACACTCCACCTCCCCTGTTTACATTCTCCCATTATACCATATTTTCCTGCCCCCCTGCCATTTACAGCCCGTACAAAAGGTGATAGGATAATCCTATCATTTAACTTTGACAGGAGTGGATTTTTTGGACGGTACAGCGATGCGGATTCTCTATGTGGCAACGGATTTAATCATGCCTTTGGTGGTGGGCTATTTTATGCACCATCGGCACTGGGTGTCAGATAATATCATCAACAAGGTGATTCGCTTTAATGTCATCTGCGTATATACCAGCTTGTCTCTGTTGAGTTTCTGGGTACTGCCCTTGTCGTGGAACCTGCTGCTCGTGCCCGTATTCGGCATGATGCTGGTATTACTCCCCGGCGCCATCGGCTACCTTCTCTTTGCCCGCCATATTGAAAATCTGTTGGACAGAGGGGCCTTCATCGCCAGTGCCATGCTCGCCAACCTGGGCACCTTAGGCGGCGTCTGCGCCTTCATTCTCTACAACGAACAAGGCTACGCCTACTCCCAGCTTATCGGCACGACACAAAATGTATTGCTCTGCATTGTTGTCTTCCCTATGGCGCAATACTACTACCTCAAACACACCGCCTCCGTCCGCAAGTCCAGCCGCAGCCACACCTTCCGCGAAATGTTCTTCTCCATCAACCAGCTGAGCCTTCTGGGTATGGCAACGGGACTGCTGCTCAACGCCAACGGTATCGAACGTCCGGCAGAACTCGGTGCCATCTTCCAAAGCCTCGTGCACATCGGTGCCTGGATTGCCATGCTCCCCGTAGGCTTCCTTATCGACTTCGGCAAGGTGCGCCAATACGCCAAAGCCGTACGCACACTTACCCTCCTGCGCTTTGTCATCACCCCGGCCCTTTTCATCGCCCTGACCTGGCTAATCGTCAGCGACCCCATCCTGCGCGGAACCCTGACCATCCTAACCTTCTGCCCAACCGCCATCAACGCGGTACTCGCTGCCAAAATCTACAAACTCAACGTCGATATCACCGTATCCTCCTTCGTCATCACCACAGCCGCCTACCTCCTGCTAATCTTCCCCCTGCTGTTCCTCTGTTTGCACTAAGCGGCCGCTAATTGCAGTTTGTTGGGGAGTTCGTGGTAAATGTATCCCGTTCATACGTTTTCAGGGGTGAACGGGGAGTACTTTTTCTGTTTTCCGCTAAACGACCCCCTCTAAAAAGAGAGATGTCCAGCTACCAGCGCCGGGCAGGCCAACGGCGCTGCTTTCAGCGTAGTTGCTTAGCAGTTTTTCTGTTGGGGCCGGCCTTCACTGCGTTCAGGCAGTCGCTCCTAACAGAAAACGCACTCCCCGTTCGCCCCAAGCTACAAATTATGCAATTGGCACGAACTCGTTACTCCCGTCACAAGAACATCGATGTACTTGCTGCTTATCACTACGAAATTGATGTTTTGTACGGACATCACTTAGG
>CADBYQ010000099.1 GCA_902798865.1 Pseudoselenomonas ruminantium
CTGTGCTGCAGCTCCACGATTTCATCATGGAAGTTATCGGCGATAATCTTTCCTTTCCGGGCGCTGCTTTCCACCGTATACTCGCTGTCCGTACTGACCGTTCAGCCTCCGCTGATGTGTTTTATGAAAGGAGAACGTAGTAGACAGTATTTTGTGTATATAAAGTATAAATGCTATTTTTATTATTCTTATACGTATTATACATAATTCTACTACAAATAAAAAATGAAAGTTATGATGGTCAATGGTTCACCGCATCCGCAGGGCAATACGGCAATGGCTTTGCAGGAAATGCAGAAAGTCTTTGCAGAAAACGGTGTGGAAGTCGAAATAGTTCATGTGGGCAATAAGGCAATTCGCGGTTGCATAGGCTGTCGGGCCTGCGCGCAGAAGGGAAAATGTGTGTTTGATGATATTGTCAATGAAACAGCACCGTTGTTTGCCGAATGTGATGGTCTGGTCGTGGGCAGTCCGGTTTATTACGCTTCAGCAAATGCTACCTTGGTCGCTTACTTGACGCGCTTGTTTTTCAGTACCGGTTTTGACAAGACGATGAAGGTGGGAGCAAGTGTAGTTGTGGCCCGTCGTGGCGGTTTGTCGGCAACCTTTGATGAACTCAATAAGTTCTTCACCATCTCGGGTATGCCCATTGCCGCCAGTCAATACTGGAACAGCGTTCATGGCGGAGCGCCGGGAGAAGCGGCGCAGGATATTGAGGGCATGCAGACTATGCGGACATTAGCGCGTAATATGACCTTCCTGATGAAGAGCATCCAGTTGGGCAAGGAACAGTTTGGCCTGCCGGAGAAAGAGCCATGGCAAGCCACTAACTTTATCCGCTGATTGCTGGTTGGAGGGACACTCCCCAATCATGAATTTTGTTCATATCCATAAAAAGAACCATGCTTCTGTTGCCTGGTTCTTTTTATTCCCTTGAATAGATATTATTGATAAGTATATTCATATTGCAGAACAAAGGCGTCCTTTTGTTTTTTAGGTATATTACGCCTTGAGATTTGGGCATTTTTTGCCCATAATTTCTTCATAATGGGCGATTTTGTAGTCCAGCCGTTCCATGGTGGCTTTTAACTGTTCGTACTGTTCCTGAAGGCGGGCGCGTTGCTCCACAAGAATATCCTTGCGGGCTTCTTCGGTGCCTTCCTTGAAGAACAGGTCAACATATTCAATCAAGGCTTCTACCTGTACGCCGGCGCTGCGCATACATTTGGAGAACTCTACCCAGCCGCAGGCGGCTTCATCGAAATCGCGTATGCCATTTTCCTTACGGGGGACATGGGGGATAAGGCCGATGCGTTCGTAGTAGCGGATGGTATCGGCAGATAAATCGTATTTTTCGCTGACTTCCTTGATGGTCATAATATCACCTCGTTATTCTAACTTCATCTTATGGCTTCAGTTTAACACTTAGAGTGTACTCGAAGTCAAGAGAAATTTTTTTCATAAATGTAAAAAGCTCTTGACTTGAAGTTTGCTCCAAGGTATAGACTTACCAATATCCGTTGAACTTAATTCATTTGTATGATAACGAAAAGGAGTAACACATGTATTTAGAAAAAATTAATGGTCCGCAGGATATAAAAGGATTTTCCGCAGAGCAGCGCAAGGTATTGGCGCAGGAAATGCGGGATGCCATGTTGAAAAGAGCAAGTATCCATGGCGGTCACTTTGGCCCGGATTTCGGTATCGTGGAGGCGGAGATTGCCCTGCATACGGTATTTGATTCACCGCAGGATAAATTTGTCTTCGATATTTCCCATCAGGCTTATCCGCATAAGATGCTCACAGGGCGCAAGGATGCTTACCTTTACGAGGAGCATTATGATGATGTGTCCGGCTATACCAATCCGGAGGAAAGTGAGCACGATATGTTCAATGTTGGGCATACCTCCACATCCATAAGTCTGGCTACAGGTCTGGCCAAGGCGCGTGACCTCAAGGGCGACAAGGAAAACATCATTGCCGTTATCGGTGATGGCTCCATGAGTGGCGGTGAAGCTTTGGAAGGGCTGGATACTGCCGGCGAAATGGATTCCAATCTGATTATTGTCTTCAATGATAATGATATGAGTATTGCCGAAGTGCACGGTGGTATGTATAAGGGTTTTCGGGAACTCAGGGAAACCAAAGGGCAGTCGGAGCGCAATCTGTTCAAGGCCATGGGGCTGGAATATCGTTTTGTAGAAGATGGTAACGATGCCGAAGCTTTGATTGCGGTGTTCCGTGAGGTCAAGGATATTGACCATCCGGTGGTTATCCATATCGTTACCCAAAAGGGCAAGGGTTACAAGCCGGCCGAGGAAAATAAGGAAGACTGGCACTGGCATATGCCGTTTGATATCGAAACCGGCGAAACCAGGCAGGAACTGGTAGACCCCTATGCTGAGCAGACTGCAGCAACCTTTTTGCGGCTGGCTAAGGAAGATGAAAAATTCATCGCCATTTCCGCAGCCACGCCGTCCAGCATGGGACTCACGCAGGAACGCCGTAAGGCTTTGGGCAGACAGTATATTGATGTGGGCATTGCCGAAGAACAAGCTGTGGCGATGGCTTCCGGCCTGGCCCGCAATGGTGCCCATCCTGTCTTTGGGGATTTTTCTTCCTTCTTTCAGCGTACCTATGACCAGCTTTCTCAGGATGTATGCGTCAATAACAACCCGGCAACCTTTTTGGTGTTTTGGGCTTCCATGTACGGCATGAATGATGTGACACATCTGGGCTTCTATGATATTCCGATGATGAGCAATATCCCCAATCTTGTTTATCTGGCGCCGACTTCCCCGGAAGAATATCAGGCCATGCTGGATTGGTCGGTTAAGCAGGAAAACTATCCGGTTGCCATTCGCGTGCCCCATATGATGGTGGGCAGTTCCAATCGTCCTGTGCGCAAGTCCTATGATGAGCTTAATAAATATGAAGTAGTGAAGGACGGCAGCCATGTGGCGCTTATCGGCTTGGGCAATTTCTACAATCTGGCCGAAGAAGCTGCGGCAAAACTCAAAGAACAGGGCATTGAGGCTACGCTTATCAATCCGCTCTTTATCACCGGACAGGACAAGGAAATGCTGGAAAAACTGAAAGCAAATCATGAACTGGTGGTGACTTTGGAAGATGGTGTTTTGGATGGTGGTTTTGGCGAAAAGATTGCCCGCTTCTATGGTGCAGACAAAATGAAGGTGCTGAACTTCGGTTTGGCGAAGAAATTCTATGACCGCTATGATTATGAAACATTGGCCAAAGAAAATCACCTGACGGCTGCGCAGGTCGCAGAGGATATTCTGGCTAATTTATAAAAAACACCATTTAACCGGTTGACTTGGAGTAAACTTCAAGTGGTAAAGTAAAGACAGACCGCATGGCCCGAATATCATTCCCCGTCCCTGGGTGAAAGAACTGCTGCAGAAGCGTCTGTCGGAGGGCACCATCATTGAGACCAATACCTATTATGGCGGTGGCCGTGACACAACGGAAAGACATCGCCAAACCTTGCAGGTCAATGGTTGGGCGGATTTCACCACAGTGGATATCACGGATGCTGAGGGAACCGCAATGCTGCCGGTACCTAATGGCAAGTGGTTTACGGAGATGTCCGTGGGCAAAAATATGCTGCAGTATGATTCGTTGTTAACGCTTACGCATTTCAAAGGTCATACGATGGGCGGCTTTGGCGGCTCCAATAAAAATCTGGGCATTGGCTGCGCTGATGGCAAAATCGGCAAGAAGATGATTCATGCGGGTGAAACTGGCTCCCAATGGGGCATAAATAACGAGGAATTCATGGAGCGCATGACTGAATCCACGCAGGCTACGGTCAGCCATTTCAAGGATAAAATCGCCTTTATCAATGTGATGCGCAATATGAGCGTGGACTGTGACTGTGCCGGTACCTCGGCAAAACCTGTGGTCACACCGGATATTGGCATTGTGGCGTCATTGGATATTCTGGCAGCTGACCAGGCATGTGTCGATTGTGTTTATGCTCTGCCCGAAGAAAGCAAGCATGATTTGGTGGAGCGTATGGAGTCCCGCCATAGCATGCGCCAACTGACCTATATGAAGGAAATGGGCATGGGCAATGACCGCTATCAGTTGATTGATATGGATAATGGTGACAAAGTCATCACGGCTGCCGAAGCAGTGAAGGGCATCAAAGGCACCTGGAGGCCGGATGGCAACTGATTGATATATTGTAGATTTGACCGTTAGCATGACGGTCAAATTTTTTACAAAAATTGACATTGTGTCATTTTAGTAATATAATACAATCAACAAGAAAAGTTACATGATGTCATTTTTTGTTTTTGGAGGGTGTTTGGCAATGCAATATACGAAACGCTTAGTGGTGACGACTTGCCTGCCGCTGCTGTTTATAATCGGATATCAGCTATCCGGCTGACGCAGAAGCCGCATAAAGGTGCGTCATGAATATCGGCTTTACGCAGAACGCCGGTGCTTATCGCAGGTGTGTTGGTGATTGTCCTGTCCGGTTTGGGGATTTCCAACTATCTGCTCAAAGAATTGATGCCGCTGGCCATTCAGCGCAGTATTGCCTTACATCAATACCATGTTTCCCTGCCGTATGCTCTGCTGATTTTGAGCGGTTTGCATTGGGGGCTGCATTGGCATGGTTGGCAAAAACAGTGGCAGAAGCGAATAAGCTGGTCCTTGTCACCGTTGGTTGGGCGCCTCTTGGCTGTTGGATTGACAGCTTTTGTGCTGGCTGTTGGTGTGTGGAGCTCATTTATGAACCGTGTAGGGGATCGGCTGTTGATGAAGCATATCTTTGCGACAGAGGCAACCAATCAGCCGGGCGAAATCTATGCGTTGCTATTGGCTGGTATGTTGGGGCTTTATGTGCTAGGCGGAATCGTTTTGGGCAAAATCGGAAAATAAAGCATTGACTTGAAGTAAGCTTCAAGTGTTAAAGTTAGAATTGATGTCAAGGTATGACAGTTTAAGGAGGCTGGAATGAAGAAGAAAATCATCGCGGCAGGGCTGGCAGCCGCAACTTTTATGTCAGCAAATTTTTTTACTGTGGAGGCAGCAGCAATGGCAAATAACAATAAACGTACAGCAGTGAAGGTAACACAGACGGCAGGGCGACAGCAGCTCGGTGAGTTTGCCCCGGACTTTGCCCGTTATAATGACGATATTCTCTTTGGCGAGGTTTGGTCGAAAAATGACATTCTCTCTCTGCATGATCGCAGCCTCGTGACGGTTTCAGCGTTGGTGGCCAGCGGTATGGTGGACAGTTCCTTGAAATATCATCTGCAGTCAGCCAAGAAAAATGGCGTGACCAAAGAAGAAATGGCAGAAGTCATTACCCAGCTGGGATTCTATGCTGGTTGGCCTAAGGCCTGGGCTGCTTTCAATCTGGCGAAAGAGGTTTATAATGAACCGGCAGGTAAGAGTACAGAGACAAAAGGAAGCGATAATATGGATTTAGAAACCATCAAGGAAACCAGTATGTTCCCTGTGGGGGGCGAAAATGTCAACTATGCGCAGTATTTTGATGGCAAGAGTTATCTCAATATGATTTCCACCGAGCAGGTGGTTATCGGTAATGTGACCTTTGAGCCGGGGTGCCGCAATCATTGGCATATCCATCATGCCGACAAAGGCGGCGGACAGATGCTTTTAGTGACGGCCGGACGTGGCTGGTATCAGGAATGGGGCAAGCCCGCGCAAGAATTAAAGACTGGTGATGTCGTGCATATTCCTGCAAATGTCAAGCATTGGCATGGCGCGGCCAAGGATTCTGCCTTCCAGCATATCGCCATTGAAGTGCCGGGCGAGAATACTTCTAATGAATGGTGTGAACCAGTAGAGGAAAAAGAGTATAATAAGCTGCCGTAAGGTAATGAGAGCTTGCTTTTTGCAGGCTCTTTTTACTTTAAGGGATTTTTTCTTGACTTGAATCGTACTCTAAGTGTTAAAATTGAAGACAACAGATACTTTATTTGTAGGAGATAACCATTTATGAATAGAAGAACATTTATCATGGGAGGTTTGGGAACCTTGGGCGTATTGGCAGGTGGCGGCGTGCTCTTTACCCGGCGACCGGAGTTTGGCCGGCTGCCGCAGGGGGTGCGGTTGGCCCGGATGCAGGCATCGCCGCATTATGTAAATGGCAAGTTTCAAAACCTTGTGCCTGTACAGGTAATGAATGAAGCGAATGGCGAAAATCGCTTTGTGGCGATGGCTAAATTCCTGTTTGGCGATAAGTCGCATTTATCCCCGAAGCAGGCGATGCTATCCAAGAAGACGGATTTGCACAGCCTGAATCCGCAGGAAGATATCGTTGTCTGGCTGGGGCATTCCAGCTTCTTTATGCAGCTGGGAGGCTATCGTATCTTGATTGACCCAGTGTTCAGTCCCTATGCTTCGCCGCTGTTTTTCATCAACAAGGCTTTTCCGGGCAGCAATGTCTATAGCGCAGAGGATATGCCGGAGATTGATGTATTGGCCATTTCTCATGACCATTGGGACCACTTGGACTATCCCACGATAATGGCGCTAAAGCCGAAGGTGAAACATATTGTCTGTCCGCTAGGTGTGGGCGAATACTTTGAGGGCTGGGGCTTTGACAAAGAAATTTTGCACGAAGAAGACTGGGATACGGAGATTAAACTGGCAGATGATTTGTCTGTACATATTCTGCCGTCGCAGCATTTTTCCGGACGCTTCCTGACGTCTAATCCGACGCTTTGGTGTGGTTTTGCCTTTGTCACCCCGCAGCGCAAGGTCTATTATACGGGCGATGGCGGCTATGGTGAGCATTTTAAGGCTATCGGGCAGAAGTTTGGCGGTTTTGACTTGATGCTCGGCGAAAATGGCCAGTATAACATGGCCTGGCATGCCATTCATATGCTGCCGGAGGAAACGGCCCGGGCGGCGGTGGATGTGGGCGCAAAACAATTATTGCCTGCGCATGGCGGCAAGTTTGCCCTGTCCCGGCATCCTTGGCAGGAACCCTATCGAGAACTGACTAAAGCCAGTCGTGGCAAAGGCTATCAGCTGGTGACGCCCGAGATAGGGGAACTGGCGTATATTGACAGCCATAAAAATACGCTATTTGCTCCTTGGTGGGAGAATATGGAATAAATAGACCATAAATCAGTCCGTATGATGGATAGATGATGATAATATCAAGAGTTCAGTGTTTGGCATTCTAAGTTGAGTAAAGCTTTTTTCATCTCCAGCCCAAACGCATAGCCGGTCAGTTCTCCATTGCTGCCGACAACGCGGTGGCAGGGGATGAGGATAGCTAGCGGATTAGCCCCTACGGCCCGGCCTGTTGCCTGAAAGGCGCGCGGTTTATCAATAGCCTGTGCGATGTCCTTGTAGGTAACGGTCTGGCCGTAGGGGATTTTTGCGATTTGCGTCCAAACTGCCTGTTGGAAGCTGGTTCCGTTGAGGGCATAAGGCACGGTAAACATTGTGCGCTTACCGGCAAAGTATTCCTGCAGCTGGCGATAGACTTCCGCGCTAAGGGCCGTAGGCTGATTTGGCTCGTCCTGTTTGGATACAATACCGACAAGGATAACTTTTTCCTCAGCAGCGCCGATTTTCAGCAGGCCGAAGGGGCTTTGGTAAAAGGCGTAGGTAGTCATAAAATGGTCCTTTCAATAGAGAGTTTAACAAATCAATACAAAAGTATTATAATATAGCAGGGGAAAAAGATAAATATTATGTATGTGGGAGGTTATTAAATGAAAGGGTCTATGCGAAAAATGCTTTGTTTAGGGCTTACGGCGCTGTCCATGGGCGTAATGATGCCGGGGGCAATGGCTGCAGAAAAGGCGGCGATTACCCTGCCGCAAAAGATGGACAATGGGGAAACGGTTGAAGTCTATTACCGCAAGGGGCTGCCGCTTACGGCGGCGCGCGCCCGTGCTGCAGAACTGAAACAGGAAAAGATGGTACTTAAAGCGGGCTCCATCCGTCGTGAAGGTTCCAAGCCGCTGACCTGCGACATTTTGTTTGAAAAAGATGTGCCCGTAACTCTGCGTGACGGTACGGTTATCTATACGGATATTTTCCGCCCGGTAGACGAGGAAAAACATCCGGCGATTATGGCGTGGAGTCCTTATGGCAAGGAAATCGGCGGCCAGTGGCTCGACGATGTGCCAGGAAGGGCGGGGGTTCCGCAGGCGGCGACTTCCGGGTTGGAAAAATTCGAAGCGCCAGACCCGGCCTATTGGGTGGCGCAGGGCTATGTCATCATCAATCCCGACAGTCGCGGGGCTTATCATTCGGAGGGCAACTTAAACTATGGGGGCAGTCAGAATTCTAAGGATGGCTATGATACGATTGAGTGGGCGGCTCAGCAGCCCTGGTCAAATGGCAAAATCGGCATGTCCGGCAATTCCTGGCTGACGGTTTCGCAGTGGTTTATCGCCGGTGAACAGCCGCCACATTTAGCGGCCATTGCCCCGTGGGAAGGCTTTGTCGACCATTTCCGCGAAACAGCCAATCGCGGCGGCATTCCCAATCCCGTATTCCCAGAGGGGATTTTTGAAACCTTTGCGAGCAAGAATTATATTGAAGACCAGCCGCGCATGGTCGTGACGCATACGCTCTTGGACGCCTACTGGCAGGATAAGATTGCCAAACTGCAAAACATCCACATTCCGGCCTATGTCGTGGCCAGCTTCACCAATCCGGTGCATACGCATGGCACCTTTGCTGGTTTCCGTCAGATTCCCAGCAAAGATAAATGGCTGCGCGTCCACAATACCAATGAATGGGCCGATTACTACCAGCCTGAACATGTGGAGGACTTGCGCAAGTTCTTTGACCATTACTTAAAGGGCGTGGCCAATGACTGGGAAAAGACGCCGCGCGTACGACTGTCGGTTCTTGACCCCGGTCATAAAGACGTCGTGGACAGAGTTGAGCAGGAATTTCCGCTGGCGAGAACGCAGTATAAAAAGCTGTATTTGACCAGTCAAAAGACATTGGCTGGGGCAAAAGAGGCCCAGGAACAAACCATTAGCTACGATACCCAGGCAGAACAGCCGGCAGTCAACTTTGTACTGAACTTTGACCAAGATACGGAACTGACCGGCTATATGAATCTGCATACTTATGTGGAAGCTGACGGCTCTGATGATATGGAACTGCAGGTTACGGTGCAAAAGCTCGATAAGGATGGCAAGATTATCACTGACCCCATGACGCAGATGCCGGTCTTTTCTGAAGGATATTTGCGCGTATCTCAGCGGGCTTTGGATCAGGAAAAATCCACGCCTGCTGAACCGGTCTTAAAACATACCCATGAGGATTTACTGAAAAAAGGCGAGATTGTGCCCGTGGATATTGGCATCTGGCCGATGGGGATGAAATACCATGCCGGCGAAAAACTGCAGCTGACCATAGCGGCCTACCAGCCGCCCAAGGCCGACAGCGTACCGCCCTTTGGCATAGCAAAAATTGCCGTCCCCGCCGAGGGATATACCTTTATGCCGGGCGAAAAAACGGCCATGAAAACATTGGGCGGCAACCATACCGAAGTCGCCCATTCGGAATTGGCGGTCAAAGCACCGGCAACCCGCAACAAAGGAAAACACATCATCCATGTTGGTGGCAAATATGACAGCTATCTGTTAGTACCGGTCGTGCCGGAAAAATAAATATCGTAAAGTAGATTGCGCATACGAAAAGCCGCAGGCACTAGACCTGCGGCTTTTATCATATAATTCCTTTACCTGTAAAGCTTCCCCACTCTTGAAGGCATGTGTATGTGTCATCACTTCCCCAAGTGACAAAAGCTATTATACGATTCGATACTAGCGGGGGCAATACCACCTAAGTATGAAATTGTTTGCTTAATACTACTTTGGTGGTAATATCAAGGAGATTTGCCGTAAAATATTAAACATGATATAATTTTATAATAGACAATTTATTTTTTTAGAGGAGGCCTGTTATGAACTTTTTACGCATAAGTAAGGAAGCACTGTCACTGGCGATGGCTTATGTAGGCGTATTGGTCGGTGCGGGGCTTTCCTCCGGGCAGGATATGCTGCAGTATTTTTTGAGTTTCGGTAAAATTGGTTTGGTAGGTGTAGTCCTGCTCGGTGTACTGAATGTTGTATTCGGACGAATCATTGTGACCCTGGGGTCACATTATCAATCGAGCAATCATCAGGAAGTGTTGGAGCAGATTGCCCATCCGGTGATTAATCGGATTATTGATATCACTTTGATTATTTCCTGTTTTGTGGTCGGCTTTGTCATGGTGGCTGGTGCCGGCGCCAATTTGCAGCAGCAGTTTGGTCTGCCCAGCTGGCTGGGGGCGCTTTTTTGTTCGTTGCTCGTCATTGTCATTGCCTTTTTGGATTTTGACAAAATTACCCGTGTACTGGGCGTATTTACACCAGTCATTGTTGTGATGATTTTAGCGGTGGCCGGTTATACCTTTATTGGAAAATCCTATGATTATGAGGCGCTTGATTTAGTAGCGGGCACCATGCAGCCGGTTATGCCCAATGTATGGTTGGCGGTAATTAACTATTTTGCCCTCTGTGCGATGAACGGCGTGTCGATGGCGTTTGTGCTGGGCGGTTCGGTGGTGCGCATTGGCGATGCGGAGAAGGGCGGCGCTTTAGGCGGTACCATTATCGGCGTAATTGTCACCTGTGCGGCCATGACGCTCTTTGCCAATCTCGATAAAATCAAAGATGCGGAAATCCCCATGCTGATGATTGTCAATCACATTCATCCCGCCTTTGCCTTTGTCTATGCGGTGGTAATCTTTGCGCTGATTTTCAATACCGCATTCAGCCTTTACTACGCCACGGCTTGCCGCTTTGCCGGTGATGACCTGGGCAAAAAGCGCAAAATCCTGATTGGCATTACGGCACTGGGTTATGTGTGCAGCTTCGGCGGCTTTACTACGCTTGTTTCCTATATGTATCCGCTGCTCGGCTATATGGGGATTTTGCTCTTGGTGGTGCTGACCGTGGCCTGGTTTGAAGAACGGGAAAACATCGTCCGGGAAAAATTCCTGCGCCGTAAGATGATGCGGCTCCTGTTCCGCAAGTATGATGATGATTATGAGTTTACGGCAAAGCACAAAAAGGATTTCCATAAGCTCGGTGAAATGTCCGCAGCCGATACGGAAGGCTTGAAACAGGATATTAAATCCTATGTAAAAGATGTGGTGGAAAACACCGACGATTTGCAGGCATATGCCAAGGAAAATCTATCGATGGAGGGTTCGCCCTTGAAAAAAGAGGAAAAAACCAATAAATAGCCAAGTAATAACGGTGATTATATTTTGGGGGTATGAAGATGGAAGCAGTAAATGTAAGGGCCGAAAAAGCCGTGGAGTACAAGCACAACCGTTGCAATTGTGCGCAGGCAGTTTTGATGGCCTATGAAAAGGAATTGGGCAGGCCCGCAGAGGATATCCTGGCGATGGGTTCCGGTTTTGGCTCAGGCATGGGCGGCATGGAAGGAACCTGCGGCGCGTTATGCGGGGCGGTCATGGCATTGGGCCTGCTCAATAAATCCGATACGCCCAGCAAGACGATTGCGAAAGATATGCTGCAGAAGTTCAAGGAAATGTCCGGCGGGGCGACAATCTGCCGCGACTTAAAGGGCATAGGCACCGGAAAAGTGCTCTGCGCCTGTGATGACTGTGTGCGTCATGGCGTGTTGGTGTTGGAAAGCCGTTTGGCCGGTATCGGCTGCAAATAAATGACCGGAAAATCCACGGGAGTTTCTTCAGGGAACTTCCGTGGATTTTTTATATAGAGGGGATAAAGGATTTTATGTTGATGGGGCGAAATAAAGTCATATACAAGTCACATAGGGCGAATAAAATTGAGGCGTATAATTGATTTTCTATGTGAAGGGGGCGCCTATGTTTTCAATATTGGTAGCGGAGGATGACCGTAATCTCAACCGCATGATTTGCGCAAAACTGAAACAGGAGCAGTATCACGTCTTTTCGGCCTATGATGGGCAGGAGGCGCTCGATATTATGGAGCGGGAGCATATTGACCTCGTTATCAGCGATGTGATGATGCCCCGTATGGACGGTTTGGAGCTGACGCGTGCCCTGCGTGGGGCAAAGATGGATTTGCCTATCTTAATCATTACTGCCAAGGGGCAGATGGAGGATATGGAGCGGGGCTTCCGGGCGGGAACGGACGATTATATGGTTAAGCCGATTCAGCTCTGGGAACTCATGCTGCGCGTGGGCGCGTTATTGCGCCGGGCGCAGCTGATGAGTGAAAAACGGCTGACCATCCGCGGTACGGTGCTTGATTACGCATCATTGACGGTACAGACAGGCGAGCAGACCGATAATTTGCCGCCCAAGAATTTTACCTGCTGTTTAAGCTGCTCAATCAGCCGGGCAAAATTTTTACCCGGCAGGAGTTATTGGACGAGATTTGGGGCGTGGAGAAAGACACGGACAGCCGCAATGTGGATGCCCATATCAAGAAACTGCGTCACCGCTTTGCCGACAATCCCGACTTTGCCATTGAAACCGTGCGGGGCTTGGGCTATAAGGCGGTGTTTAAGGAAGAAACGTCATGAAAAAGCAAATTATCCTGCCCTTGTGGCTCTATCACAGTCTGACCACCTTGCTCACATTGGCGCTGTGCTGTGGTGCGTCCAGCCTGTTGGTCTATTTGTTGGACAGCCTGACCGGGCTGCAATTGGAACTGTCGGTGGCGCTGATTATCTGCAGTTTGCTCACTATTGTTTCCGGGGGGGTGTTGCTTGCCTGGGAGGCCGGGTATTACATCCGCCCGGCGCAGTCTGTGGTCGAGGCCACGGGGCGTATCGCCAAGGGAGATTTTGCCGTGCGTGTGCCCCAGCCGGAAAATCTGGTCAGTACGGAGGAAGGCGTGCAGCTGATTGAGAATTTCAACCGCATGGCCAAGGAACTGCAAAGCATTGACCATATGCAAAAGGGCTTTACCGGCAGCGTATCTCATGAATTTAAGACGCCGCTTTCTTCGATTGTCGGCTTTTCGGAAATCTTGCTCGAAGGCGGATTAAGTGAGGAAGAACGGCGGGAGTATACGGGGCTTGTGCATGAGGAGGCCCTAAGGCTTTCGCGGCTGGCGGAAAATCTTTTGCGCTTGTCGCGGCTCGATGCACAGGCCATTGTCATGCGCCATGAGGATATTGCGGTGGATGAGCAGATACGCCAATGTGTGATTCTTTTAGCTGAGCGCTGGGAAGCGAAGGATATTTCGTTTTCCCTGGATTTGCCTGCCCTGCCGATTGAAAGTGACCCGGATATGACTAAGCAGGTTTGGCTGAACCTTATCGACAATGCGGTGAAGTATTCGGAGGCAGGCAGTACAATTCATATCACAGGCGAGCTTATCGCAAGTTCCATCTGTGTGCGTATTCGTGACGAGGGCATTGGCATTCCCGCAGATAAGCAGGCGCATATCTTTGAACGGTTTTATCAATGTGACGAATCCCATCAGGAAAAAGGTCATGGGTTGGGGCTTTCCATTGTCAAACGGATACTGGAATTATTGGGCGGTCAGATTGATTGCCGGAGCCAGTTAGGCAAGGGGACGGAAATGGTCGTAGCCTTGCCGCTGGACAGCAACAAAAGCTGTTTGCTCGCGATACCAAAGAAATAAAGATTTTTCACAAAAAGATTGTAAAAAATCAAATAAAAGTCACATAGAGGTCACAATAGGTCTCTATAATCATAAGCGTAGTAGATGAGGTACAGAAAGGAGACAATGATGCCAACGGAAAAGAAACGCATACAAAAGGATATCGTCATCATCGGTGCCGGTATGGCTGGCCTTACCGCCGCTCTTTATGCAGGGCGTATGAATCTGTCGGTACTGGTGCTGGAAAATGCACTGGTGGGCGGTCAGATTGCCAATGCCACCGGAATTGAAAATTATCCGGGGCTGCCCAATGTGGCAGGCAAGGATTTAATCGCAACCGTACAGCAGCAGGCGGAGAGCTTTGGCGCTGTGGTTGATGAATTTGACATGATTGAAAAAGTCAGCTTGCAGGAAGAACGAAAAATCGTGGAAACCGAGTCCTGTATTTACGAAGCCGGCAGCGTCATTATCGCCTCAGGCATGGAACGGCGCAAGCTGCCACTGCCGGAAGAACGCAAATACGCCGGCAAGGGCGTACATTATTGTGAGCTTTGTGACGGCCATCTGTATCAGGACAAGGTGATTGCCGTTATGGGCGGTGGCAATGCCGCTGTGGATGCCGCCAACTTCCTGACCAAGTACGCCAAAAAGCTATATCTGCTGCATCGTTCCCAGCTGCGTGCCGATGAATCCGCGCAGGAAAAGCTGCGCAGCAATGAAAAAGTAGAAATCCTGCTTGAAACCGAAGTGACAGCCTTGAAGGGCGAAAAGCGCTTAGAAAGCGTTGAAGTTTTGGATAAAGCGACAAACACCAAAAAGGAATTAGCCATAGAGGGCATTTTCGTCAATATCGGTGTTACACCCAATACGGCGCTGTTCCAGACGGATATTGAGTTGGCCGAAGATGGCCGCATTGCGGCAGGGGAAGATTGCCGCACCAATATCCCGGGCGTTTTTGCCGCCGGTGATGTCCGGCACAAAGAAGTACGACAGCTGACAACAGCCGCCGCAGATGGTACGACAGCCGCAATTTTAGCGGAGAAATATTTAGCGCAAATCAGAAAGGGGAAATGAATTATGGTTAAGGTTTATTCCATCAACAACTGTCCTTGGTGTGATAAGGCAAAAAAATATCTGCAATCACGGCAGGTGGAATACGTGGAATGCAATATCGAAATGGATGAAGCCGCCCTGGCAGAATGCAAGGCATTGACCAATGATGAGGTCGTTCCCGTGATTACTGCAGACGGCAAAGAGTATGTACTGGGCTTTGACAAGGCAAAGATTGACGCTTTGTTAGGGCTTTAATGGATAAAGTTTTTTAGGGCAGGAGAGGAGAACTATAATGGGGGGTTATGAATTTTCGGCAAAGACGAACAGCGGTGAGGAAAAATCCCTCAAGGATTATGCAGGCAAGGTATTGATTATTGTCAATACCGCCAGCAAGTGCGGATTCACTCCGCAGTACAAGGAACTGCAGGAACTTTACGATAAGTATCAGGACAAGGGGCTGGAAATCCTGGGTTTCCCCTGCAATCAGTTCGGTGCACAGGAACCGGAACCGGGCAGCAACAGCGAAGTGCAGCAGTTCTGCCGCCGCAACTATGGCGTGAGCTTCCAGATTTTTGAGAAGGGTGATGTGCGCGGTGAAACCGCCCAGCCGCTCTTTAAATATCTGACCGCAGAAAAGGGCTTCAAGGGCTTTGACAAGGACCATGAATTGTCGGCTATCCTCATGGATGCACTTAAGAAAAACTATCCGGAATATCTCGAAGATGATGGCATTAAATGGAACTTCACCAAGTTCCTCATTGACAGGGAAGGCAATGTGGTAGAGCGTTTTGAACCGACCACGAGCCCGTCTGCGATGACGGCAGCAATCGAAAAGCTGTTATAAATTTGTGTAATGTGTATTATGTGTAGATAAAGGAGAGATAGTCATGAGCTTACATGGTATTACGAAGGGAACCCCGCTGGAGAAAATGGCAGAAATGATGGCTTTGGGTGAAGCCAAAGGCACGATGATGTATTATACGCTTTGCCAAAGAGCAGGGCCTTGATGATGTGGCTGAACAGTTTATTGAAGCGGCTAATCAGGAAGCTGTTCATGCCGGTTTTTATGCAACGGTAAACGGCATGCTTCCCAAGGATTTCTGGCAGCTCGTGCGCGGTCTGATGAGTGCAGAAACCAACGGTGAAAAGAAGGTCAAGGCTATGGCCGATAAATTCCGCGAGGCAGGTCTTGTCGAAGCCGCTGATGAAATGGAAATCTTTGCCAAGCAGGAAGGCCATCATGGTGTCGTACTGGCGAAAATCTTGGAAAAGCATTGCCCGGGACTTTTGGAAGCTGCCGGTAAGAAAATCTATGTCTGCTCAGTCTGCGGTTATGAGCATGTCGGTGACCTTGATGCAGAACCGGATGATTTTGCCTGCCCGCTCTGCGGCCAACCGAAGAAAGTATTCAAACTGAAGGATTGAGGGGACTTTTGAACATGACAGACCAGGAAGTAATTCAGGCGTTTCATATTATGTGGGATAATTTTCCCGAACCGGTGACCATCACCCAGCGGAGCCGGGAAATCATTGCCGTAAACAAGAAAGCGGCAGAGCTGGGCTTGACGGCAGGGATAAAGTGTTCTTCCATCGGCAAGCCCGAAGACCATAAAGGCTGTCTGTGCAACAAGGCCATTGATGAAAATAAGTCCGTACATGTGGCTTATGAAGGCCCGCAGGGCAAAGCCTACGGCTTCTGGACGCCGATTACGGAACGTCCGGAATGGATTCTCCATTTCAGCGTAGGCCGGGTGGCAGAATATCAGGAAATCAAACGCTAAAATAATGGCCTGACAAAGTAAATCGCTTTGTCGGGCTATCAAGTCACTGCCCAATGCCTTTATCTATACATGAATATGACGGAGGAGCATGTCAAGCAATTTGGTATGCGGGAGAAATTTGCCGTCCATGAAGGTTTTGCCAGCAAAATCCTGCGGGCGGAAACCAAGACGCTTTATGCGTATAATACGACACAGTTTACCGATTATGATAAATATGAGTCCTCAATCTTCGACCCCAAGGCCAAAGCGGCCTATCGTGAGGAGATGTTCCCCAAGCAATGTGCAGCGGCTTATGAATTGGGGAAAAATTTGCTGGGTAGCTGATAAGAATAAAAACGTCAAATCCCGACTGTTGACAAGGCAGTCGGGATTTGACTTAGGCACTGACGTGGTTTACTTCGCTTCGGGGGCAAGTTTTAAGATAAAGGTTACGGGGAGTTCGGCTTCGGCATTGAGCCATTTTTGCAGGCGGGCTTGTTCGCTTTCGTCAAGGGGGGACTTGCAAGTGATGATGGCCAAAAAGCCGGTATAGACAATTTGGCCGTCCTTATTTTCTGTGGCGATGGCAGCGCCTTCAATGCCAGCGAAAGAGGGGAAAAGAATGGGGGCTTTTTCCCGGATGCTATCTAGCAGTTTTTGGTCGGCCTCGAATCGTTGGTAGGCGGGGCTGTAACGCATGCTTAGTTCTTTGTACTTGCGCAAATCTTCCTGAGCTTTTGTAAGGCTGGCGCCACCGGCCGCATTCCACTGGGTGCTGATGAGGTTTTGCACATCTTCCGCGCGGACAGTTCCGGACAAATCATTTTGAATGATTTGCAGGCTCCAATCGGTAAAATGGGAATACGTATGCAGCTTTTTTTCCAGTTCATTTTGTTCCTCGGCAGTAATGGTACGGCCGATAATGGTCAGAGCCAGTTCTTTTTCCGCAGGAGTCAGATGGAAGGCCACGACTTGTGGATTGCCCTGCTGGAAATTGCTTTCGATATATGATTTGACCTGAGCCTGTTCCAGATTGTTGCGGATACTCTGATAGGCCATGTACATACTGGGCAGGATGATGAGTATGCCCAACAGGGAGAGAAACCAGCGCTGGCGGCGGAAAACCTGCTCGGAGACATAGGTCTTGGCAGGAATGTGGATGAATTTCAACACGATAAAGGTGGTCAGACAGATGAAAAAGCTGTTGATAAAGAAAAGATAGAGCGCGCCAAAGAAGAATTTTGGCGAATAGGTGGCAAGGCCATAACCTGCTGTGCACAATGGTGGCATCAGGGCAGTGGCGATGGCTACACCGGGAATCACATTGCTCTTTTCAATGCGGGTGCTGCCGATAATGCCGGCTAGACCACCAAAGATGGCGATAAGAACGTCCCAAATGGTTGGTTCCGTGCGGGCTAAAAGCTCCGTGGAAGCAGTATCTATCGGGGAGAGTGCAAAATATAGTGCCGAAGTCAGAATAGATAGGCTGACCTGAAACACGAGCTTCAGGAAAGATTCCCGGACATAGGCGCTGTCATAGGTAGCCATGCCATAGCCTATGGACATGATTACGCCCATCAAGGGAGAAATCAGCATCGCGCCGATGATGACGGCGGTGCTGTTCATATTCAGGCCAATTGAGGCAATGAAGATGGCAAGAATCAAGATGCACATATTCGTGCCTTTGAGGGTGCCACCGCTATAGATGCGCTCGGCAATTTTTTCCAAAGGAGCGCGGTCCTTTTCCAAATCAAAGATATTGGCTGCGATGGTTTTGAGGGTGTTCATAGGCAATCCTCCTTAGGCGAAATTTTACCAAATTTTAAACGATTCCTTTCCGCATAATTTCGCGATGGCGAAAAAAATTCCTGCTGTAAAGATGGAAATCCCTTTAAGTGAGCGTTTTTGGGGCTTGCTTAAAGGGATTTTTTTAGAAAGTCTTGCAAAATGCAGGAGGCAGCGGTATGATAAAAGATATAAAAAACATATATAAAAACTGTTAATATATAAAAAAGATATAAAGGAGTGCAAAAAATTGGACTTGAAACAGTTGCATTATTTTATGACCATTGTCGAGGAACAGCAGATTACCGCTGCCGCCAGGAAACTGAATATGACCCAGCCGCCCTTATCGCATCAGATGAAGCTGTTGGAAAAGGAACTGGGTACCCAGCTGTTCAAACGCGGTTCGCAGTGTATTGAGCTTACAGAGGCAGGCCGCCTGCTGGTACGGCGGGCACAGCAGCTATTGGATATGGCCGAGAATACCATTCGGGAGATCGATGAACTCGGTCAAAGCCTGCAGGGAACGCTGTCGATTGGAACAATATCTTCGTCCGGCAGTATTCTGCTCAGCCCCGGCATGCAAAAATTCCATCGGGAATATAGTGGCGTTCATTTTGAAATTCACGATGCCAATACCTATCAGCTGATTGAGGAGCTGGATAAAGGCATCATTGAAATCGGCATTGTGCGTACCCCCTTCAATACCGGTTCGTTTAACTGTCAGTTTTTGAATAAAGAACCCATGGCTGCGGTTATGACGGCTGATTTGGACTGGTGTCCTCAGCGGGAGCGAATTACTGTGGCGGAACTAAACAAGCGTCCGCTGATTATTTACCGGCGCTTTCAGCAGCTGCTTCAGGATGTCTTTGCGCAAAAACAGGCAGCACCGGAGATATACTGCCGCAATGATGATGCCCGTACGACCATCCTTTGGGCTAATGCCGGCCTGGGAATTGGCATTGCGCCGCTCTCGGCTGTGAAGCTGGCAGCCCATGATCAGCTGCATATCAAGATTATTGATGAACCGGCACTGGAAACGCAAATCGCAGCTGTTTGGCGGCAGCATACGAGCCTGTCCAGAATCGGCAGGGAATTTTTAACGGCTCTTTGCGGGCTGAATGTTGCAAGTGATATGGATACGAGTCAGGAGGAAAAATAAATGTCCAACGAAGAAATGAAAAACGTGGCAGCAGTCTGTCCTAACTTTTATTGGAAGCTCTTTCAATCGACTTTTCTCATCAGTGCCTTTACCGTAGGTGGCGGCTTTGTGATCATTCCGCTGCTGCGGGCTAAGTATGTGGATGAGTATGGCTGGCTGAGCGACAAGGAAACATTGAATTTGGTATCCATTGCCCAGTCCATGCCCGGCGTGGTAGCGGTCAATGCGTCCATTATCTTGGGCTACCGCATGGCGGGCATTCCTGGGGCGTTGACGGCTTTGGCTGCAACTATCCTGCCGCCGCTTATCACACTCTCGTCCATTTCCTGTGCCTATGATTGGTTTGCTGCCCATCCCTATGTGCACTATGCCCTGAAGGGGATGCAGTGCGGAGCTACGGCATTGATTGTCAATGTGGCGATTGACCTGTTGCAGAAACAGTGGAAGAAAAGACTTCTTTGGCCCTTGACGATTATTGCGGGAACCTTTGTCGCCAATTTCTTTTTTGATGTCAACATCATGCTGCTGGTCGTGATTGACGGAATTCTGGGCTTGCTGTTCCTGCGTAGTGCGGAGTATGGGAAATAAGGAGGGAAAAGCGCATGATTTATTTGACCTTATTCTGGGAATTTGCCAAAGTCGGCATTTTCTGTGTGGGCGGCGGCTATGCTTCGATGCCGCTGATTCAGGCTGCCGTTGTGGATACTTATCGCTGGATGAGTCTTGGAGAATTTGTGGACATCTTTACGATTTCCCAGATGACGCCGGGGCCTATTGGCATTAACGCCGCCACTTTCGCGGGCATGAAAATTGCCGGGATTCCCGGGGCCATTTGTGCGACCGTAGGCTTTTGTACGCCTTCCCTTATCCTGGGCATCGTGCTGGCCAATCTCTTTTTCCGTTATGGCGATATTGGCCCTATCCGCGGCATCCTCAATGGCCTGCGTCCTGCCGTGGTGGCTCTGATTGCCGCCGCCGGCATCAGCTTTGTCATTCTGGCGCTCTGGAACGTAGAAACCCTGCCGGAAGATATGGCCGCTGTTGACCCTTTGGGCGTGATTATCCTGGCGGGCTCATTGGCAGCTGTGCGCAGGAAAGTCGGTGTAATCAAACTTTTGGCTGGTACGGGCGTGGCTGGATTAGTGCTGGGGCTAATTCAGCAAAGCCTGCATTGAGATGAAAATAAGAGGTCTTAGCTAAATATGTATCTTATTACATGATATTGACAAATAGGGAAAAGCGTTGTATGCTAAATACTGTCAGTTGATATGTAATTAAATACATGATTAGGAGGACAATAAAGATGGAATTTAAGGAACTGGATGATTTTTTAGGCACGCATTTTATTTATACTTACGATAATGGCTGGGAATATGAATGGTATGCCAAGAATGACCACACGGTAGATTATCGTATTCATGGCGGTATGGTTGCCGGTCGTTGGGTGAAGGATCAGGAAGCCAATATCGTAAAGCTCACAGACGGTGTGTTCAAGGTAACCTGGACGGAACCCACGGGCACAGATGTGGCCCTGGACTTCATGCCCAACGAAAACATCATGCATGGCGTGATTTTCTTCCCGAAATGGGTGCAGGACCATCCGTCCATTACGGTCTGCTTCCAGAATGAGCATATTGACCTGATGGAAGAATCCCGCGAAAAATACGAAACTTATCCCAAATATCTGGTGCCGGAATTTGCCAAGATTACCTATATGGGTAAGGCTGGTCAGAATAACGAAGATGTTATTGCCGAAGCACCCTATGCGGGCATGACGGACGAAATCCGTGCCGGCAAATACTTCGATGCAAATTATAAGCGCCTGAAAAAATAAAGGCAGGAGGTCGTAAGCGATGAAGAACGGTAAATTGCGGAAACTCTC
>CADBYQ010000100.1 GCA_902798865.1 Pseudoselenomonas ruminantium
TGCGTTGATTTCTTCGGCGGAAGTGTCCAGGGTCTCGGAGTTGTCCGGGGTCAGGTGGTTCTTCTCGATCAGCATGCGGGCCACTGGGCCACCCACCAGAATGCCGAAGATCAGGCCGAAGGTTGCAGCTGCCGCGCCGACGGTGATACCTGCCGGATAGCCCATCTCGATAAAGGTGGAACCGTAGGAGCCTGCCGCTCCGTGTCCGCCGGTCATGGAGATGGCGCCTGCCAGAAGCGCGTAGGGATACTCAATGCCTGTAACATTGGCGAGGCCGATGCTGATGCAATTCTGGATGATGGAGACAATGCCGGCAATCAGCCAGTAGACGAGCAGCAGGATGCCCCCCTTCTTCAGAAGGGAAAGGGACGCGCCCAGGCCAACGGTGGTGAAGAACGCCACCATGAACGGACTCTGGAAGGTCGTGTCGAGCTTGAATGCGAACGCGCCGCTCTGATGGCCGGCAAAAGTGATGAACATGAACAGGAAACCGCCCACCACAGGAGCCGGAATACAGTACTTCGTGAGGAAACTCACCTTCTTCCGAAACCAGAAGCCGATTAGGAGCAGGATGGCGGCCAGCGCCGTCGTCATGACCATCGTACAGCTGATATTCAATGTACCTTCAACAGTTTCAAAAGACATGTCTGTCACATCCTTTGTGCGTTATTATCTCTTAATAACATAAAATGTCGTGCGAAACGGGATTTCGCACGACAAGACAAGGAGCCACAATTATATTTATATCCTAAAAATATCTTTTATTTACCGGTCAGCTTGCCCTTGGTATCCTGCTCTGCGCTCCTGATGTCATCCCGCATATCCTTGGCAAGATTGAGTTCGTGGAAATTTTTTTCCTCATGCAAGAGCATGCTGAACTTGTCCGTCTGGTCAAGATAAGCCGTGCCCTTTTTGATGGAAAGCTCCAAAACATGCCCGCCCTTTTTCTTATCGTCCGACAGGAAATGGAAGTGCCAGCCCACCGAATTCAGCTCACCCATATAACTAGGGCAATACAAGCCTACGATGGTGCCTTTGATATTTTTCTCGGTAAACTCCGTCTGTTTGTCTTTCAACGCCTCCACCAAGGTGGGATACGGCTTTTGACTTCCGTATTCGCTGCGGAACAGAATGGAGGAAAATTCGGCGGGAATCTTCACCATGTAAAAGCTGTTGGCGCCATGCTCTTTAACCGCCTCGTTCAGTGCTTTTTCCAAAGCCGCTTTATCCTTCACATTCTGCAGGTCAACAGCAATATCCCGGTCAAAAAACGTCACGTTGGAAAAGGGGATAACCGTTTTATCCGGGCAAAGAATCACACGCCCGTCACCCAAGGCCTGATAAATCTTGCCATCCAACATAATCATCTCACCGTTCAGACCTTCAAAGGTTCCGATACCCGTATCCCCCATAGTGCGAAGCTCTCCGGCTGTAATCGTGCCGCCGAAATAGCCTTGCGCCAAGGATTGCAGGAGTGCCACCTGCGTAACGGTTTCACGCTCCGCCGGTGCGGCCTCGGCCTGTGTGCTGATTCCTGCCCCCAGCGTCATAGCTCCTGCCAGAAAAACGGTCATTAATTTCTTTTGCCTTTTTGCATTCATTTTGGTCATCCTTTCTGAGGTAAAGATAAAAAATCAAATGCAGCCTGCCAATACCCTTTTCCCGCCTCCTTCATGGCATCACCATGTCCTGCTCCTTCGACGATGAATTTGACTTTGGGGGCGTTGCAGGCGGCAGGCGGTGCCAACGGGTCTGTATCACTGCCACGCTTCAGAGCATAATCGACAAAATAATCCCCTACGGCATAACCTGCCAGCAAAAGAACAGTCAGGAGAATCCGAAGCTATCACGGCAGACTTGGCTTTAGGAGCATTTTCCCGCAGCCATTGCCAAAGTTACTGCGGATGCCCCATGTTGGTGGCATTGCTTAAAAGCTCCTTGGGCGGCAGCACCAGTTCATAGCCGGCGGCCTCCACTACCTCTACTGTCTGATGATAGGAAATCGGTCTGTCATCATGCGGAATAAAAAGTATCCTGTCCCCCGCCTGAGCAGAGCACCATGGCCATAAAAGCGCAGTCAATAAGAACGTCAATATTATTTTCTTCAATTCAAGGCACCTCTTTCCAAATTCATGCTTTTCATAGTCTCTTTCGCCAAGGTTCGCTAAAAATCCTGCCTGTAAGCCTTCGTCAGGCGCTGACAAAAAAAGCCCTCCTGTTGCAGGAAGGCTTTGAGCTATTTCATAATGTCTTTTGTATTCTTTACATTGCCCACAATATCATCCATGCTCATCGCACGGGTATGCTTGGTATGGCTCCACTCGTGTTCGTTGCGATGGATGAAGCCCAAAAAGATAATGGGAATCCATGAGTAGATGAACACCGGATAGAGCAGCATGTAAAGCCAGGATTTCCATTTTGCCCGAATCTTAATCAGGATAATCATGGGCAGAATGTACTGACCGAGCATGATGGCAGTCATGAGCTGCGACGGCATGAAGTTATAGATGTTCGTGTAGAACGGCGGGAACGCCAGCTGAATATAGCTGATGATGATGAAGATGGTGGAAATCATCAGGAAATGCGGCTGCATGAGATAAATACATTCATCCCACATGCGGATATCCTTGTTCTTCCAACCGGCTTTGAGCATCTTCGGAATGAAGCGGTTGCCCACATCAAACTGCCCCTGTGCCCAACGGCGGCGCTGATTCCAGGACTGCTTGAAGGTCAGCGGCTTTTCATCATAGATGATGGCATCATGCGCCCAGCTGGTCTTGATGCCTTCAGCCATGCACTTCATGGTAAATTCCATGTCCTCGGTCAGGCAGGTTGCCTGCCAGCCGTGGCGCTTGAGGATTTCCATATCAAAGCACATACCCGTACCGCCCAAGCAGGCCGACAGACCGATATTGGACTTGGCCAGATGGGAAATATGGCAAATAACCCAGAACGCAATGGCAAAGGTACCAGCCACCCAGGTATCGTAAGGGTTCTTGGCATCCATATAGCACTGGATGACCTTATCGCCCTTGCAGAGGCGGTTGTTCATTTCCATCAGGAACTGCGGATGCACGAGGTTGTCGGCGTCAAACACGCAGACGGCATCGTATTCCTTATCCATCTTGAACAGGCGGTCAAACATCCAATCGAGTGCATAGCCCTTGCTCTTTTTCGTTGGGTGCGTGCGCTCATGGACAATGGCACCGGCGGCAGCGGCCACTTCGGCCGTATTGTCGTCGCAGTTGTCGGCAACCACATGGATATCGTACATATCCTTCGGATAGTTCAGGTGGCCCAGGTTCTCTACCAGCTGACCGATAACCGCCGACTCATTATGCGCGGCCACCACGAGCGCAAACGTCTTTTTCGGGGTCTTAATCTTCTTCTCTTTCCGCCGCCACATACCGCAGAAACCAATGATGAAGAAATACAGGGTAAAGAGGAAAATCATTATCTGCATCGGCACCATGATGATGTCAAATGGATGTGTCAAAAATCATCAGCCTTCCTTTGCAAACAGTGCAATAATTGTATTGAGTATACCGGCTGCGCCATAGGTGCAGAATACTGCCACCGCCAACGCCGGCAGCAAAGCCTCATGGCCCAGCCACAAAATACCGGCAAACATCACAAACGCAAAAATCTTCGTAACAAGGTAAATGGGTTCTGCCCCATCACCCTTGAAATTGGGGTAATGCACATGGCTCACCATCAGATAGCCCACAATGGCCATGATGATGGCATAAGCGATACCAAAGCCCAGCGGGTCAATGCCCAGGCTCACAAAGAGCAGGGTGGTCATCGCTACGATATTGCCGCCGGCAGGAATTGCCAGCCCCATGAAGTAGCCATGCACGACATCCGCATTGACATTAAAGCGGGCCAAACGCCACATGCCGCATACGGCAAAGATAATCACCACAGCCATCCCCAGGAGGCCATGATGCTGCAGGACAAAGACCCACGCCAAAAATGCCGGCGCAATGCCAAAGGAGCCCAGGTCACAGAGCGAGTCCATTTCCTTGCCCATTTCGCTGGACACACCAAAGAAACGCGCCGTGCGGCCATCGAGGCCATCGGCCACGAGTGCCAGCAAAATGAAAATCGAGCCCCAAATCAAATCACCATGATAGGTCGAAAGTATGGAGCACATACCGAACACGAGGTTCATGGACGTGCATAAATTCGGTAGAAAACGTCTGTAATCCATCAGTCTTTTATCCTCCCCAAAACGGTCAAGCCGCCAGAAACCTTCTGCCCCTTGGTCACGGCGATTTCCACATTTTTCGGCATTACCACTTCCAGGCAGGAACCGAATTTAATCATGCCGTAAAGCTCGCCCTGCTTCATTTCATCATCCAAAGTCACATAGGACACAATGCGGCGGGCCAAGATGCCGGCAATCTGTTTTACGCTGATACGGATGCGCTCATTTTCGATACCGAGTACATGGTGCTCGTTCTCAAAGCCCACCGTATCTTTATAAGCGGGACGGAAACGGCCGCAGAAATACTTCTGCAGCTTGATTTTGCCCCGAATCGGACTGCGGTTCACATGCACGTTGAATACGGACATAAAGATAACGACCTTGTTGCAAGGCTCTTTTACAAATTCGTCCGTTTCCATCGGCACGATATCCGTCACGGTACCGTCAGCCGGAGAAAGAATCACATCTTCATCAAGCGCAATTTCCCGCTTGGGATTGCGGAAGAAATAACAAAAATAAAACATCAGTACAATGGGGATTACCGCTGCATAGGGGCTAATGGAAAAGCCCACGAGAAGCGCCAGCAAAAAGCAAGCACCAATAAAAGGGTAACCCTCAGAAATAATAGGGGTCAAGCTTCCACCTCCTTATCAATGATAAACATTACGCACGACGCGACTTATAACTATGCACCTTCAGCACAAACTTCGGCAAAGCCATCAGACGGCCTGCGCGTTTCGGCTGCAAAAGACCGCGGAACAGCCATTCGAGCTTGGCTTTCTGCATCCAGTACGGAGCACGCTTCATCACACCAGCCATAACGTCCAACGTACCGCCTACGCCGATGGACACCGGTACATTAAGTTCCTTCAGGTGTGCATGGAGCCACTTCTCCTGCTTGGGCACGCCAAGAGCGGCCAGCAGCAAATCCGGCTGCGCAGCCTTGATTTCCTCGATAATCGCTGCCTCGTCTTCAGCCTTGAAGTAGCCATCCCGCGTGCCGACGATTTCGATGCCGGGATAAAGCTCCTCAGCCTTGGCCTTGGCCTTCTCTGCCACGCCGGGAGCCGAGCCAAAGAAGAACACCTTCTGTTTCTTGCTCGGAGCAATGCGCATGAGTTCCTGCGCCAGGTCGAAGCCTGCTACCCTTTCCGGCATTTCATAGCCTAAATGATGGGCTGCCCAAACCGTACCAGCCCCATCCGGCACAACCAAGGCGGCATCATTTAAGATATCCTTTAATTCCTCATCATGCGTTGCCCGCATAATCATCTCTGCATTGGCGGTGGCAATCAGGACATTTTTCCGTTCATCCATATAACCTTCCACCTGTGCAACTGCCTGAGCCATGGTGACAGAATCCACCTTCACGCCCAGTATATCAATCTTTTCGGCCACGCCGCTACCTCCCCAAATCGATTCTAAACACTCATTAGACAAGTTTATTACATATGTAGATAAAAGTCAACCACATAGGTGTAATTAAACTTTACATCTTTTATGTTAAGAAAAGTTACTATATAATATAGTCAAAAGAAGGAGGAATCGCATATGACTGTTACAGGTGACAGACTTCGCGCCCTGCGACAGAATTTAGGAATATCACAGGAGGAAGTGGCAAAGAAACTAGGGATTAGCCGTCCTGCTTATGTCAACTACGAGCAAGGCAAAAGCCAACCAGTGCGGAAATTGAAAGAGCTTGCAACCTTGTTTGATGTGACTACAGATTACATCTTAGGCAAGGACGATGAAAAAGTTTTTGAACCGCCCGCTACCCTTTTCAAAGACCCGAAAGTACGCAGGGCCGTTGAAAAAGCGCGGAATAATCCACAGCTCCAAACATTACTATGCGTATCTAGCAGCTTAAATGAGGATGAATTAGACAGTCTGCTTACTTTGGCAGAACA
Organism: Pseudoselenomonas ruminantium; assembly: GCA_902798865.1. Lineage (GTDB taxonomy): Bacteria > Bacillota > Negativicutes > Selenomonadales > Selenomonadaceae > Selenomonas_A > Selenomonas_A ruminantium_L. The sequence continues at coordinate 6,118 of CADBYQ010000100.1, forward strand.
CTACGCCAAAAGGCACAACATGACTTAATAGCCGATAGAGAAGGCGATAATATAAAATACATTGATGAATTAGGTGATAGTCCAATTATGATGTTAGAGAACAACACTAAGAAAGTTTTGTTAGTCAACAAATATCTACCGAAGAAACAACAAGATATGTACATCAGTTTGGCACGTGGCTAATTATCAGAACAATTGCATTAAACAAACATTGAGGTGGAATGAGGGAGTTAGGAGGGGTGAAAACGGAAATCTCAGTCTGGACATTCTTTTGGATTCTATATATCCCTTGCATTTTTATGTTTATAGGCATTGGAGATATTAGATTTTCCTTATGTATGATGTTATTACTAGGTTTTTTCATGGCTTTTCCTATAATCATTTGGGAAGAATTGGGAAAACCGCTAAATTTTATAGGTGGCTTGCTTTCAATCGTAGCAGGTATGGTCTTGCTTTTGGGGCTTATTGATTTAGTAAGAAAAATGAAGGAAAATATGGAAATGAAAAAGAATGTAATATATTTCTTAGTTGCCGTGTTTTGTCTTTTTATTTTCTCAATAGCTTACTGTCCTCCACACCAATTAAATATAATTCAAAAAGAAACCGATAACGGCATTGTTTGGGTAAATAAAAAATATGGTTTTGAATACTCACAGAAAGAAGCCGAATTGATATTAGCTCACAATAAATGGCTAAATGAAAGTTGCTTATTAAAGCAGCTAGAAATAAGATATGGTAAACCATATAGAATATTACACTCTACTAATTACGGAACTTACGCTGTTTCCTCCAAAACAGGCCGCAGGGATATTCGTACTGAAAAAGACCAAGAAGGCATAGAGCGATATTACGACCACTCAAATGTTAACCGTTATGAAGAAGAAGTCAGCAAAAATGAATACTTACGTAATTATGGTAAACCACCAGTAGAAAATGGAGATACTATTCCACCACATAAACCATACAAAGCCACACCATACTATGATAGTGGCTTGGCTGATGAGTTAGACAAAATAGAAATGGAAAACAAGATACGTAGATTAGAAACAGAAGTAGATTACCTAAATTCACAAATATCTGCTTATGGTTATTAACACGCGCAGCAAAAAGCCGTCCCAATAATGAGACAGCTTTCCCTTCGGGGGAGGTTGTAGCTATGACGCTATATGAAAAGCTATATTTGTTTATAGCAGTTCTGACGCAGATTGTTGCCGTCTTAGGATTGTTCAAGTAAGTAATTCAAACTTCGCATATCCAAAACGAGCCTACTATTAGGCATAGCATAAAGGAAATTACAACAAGGAGGTAGCGATATGTTCAAGAAAATTCTTGTAGCCATATTTCTATTGACCGGAATATGCGCTAGTGCAAGCAATATATCATATTTTCCATCATCGGTTGCTTATGCCAAAGATGTAATCGTAATCGATGAACCTAGACGCACAGTTATAGTAAAAGCAGTATATCCACTAGGAACCAACCATTTTGATACGGATATTGAATTTATATTCGATTACCCCACCGATATAACGCATTACGAATTTCGGCTTGTAAGAGAACAATGGATATTCCGTACCCACAGAGCAGCTAATGGTCCGTGGCGCCCTGTTTATCAAGACAAAGTGGCGCAAGCTATCTGGGATTATTATACCGGTAACTGATACAGAACAAATCAAAAACTCAAACTTCGCATATCTGCATCCAATCTCTATGCTCCCCCCCGTATAAGGCTCGTTTTGGATACGCAAAGATTGAGTAAGTAATCACTTTCGGGTATGAAAAAAGCCGCTGTTTAACGGCGCGGCCTTCCTCACATACTAGCTACAAGGGAAGTGACCGGCGCTACGACACACCAGCCATTTCTTTATGTTCATTATACAACCTGTGTTTGTACATTTCACGCCTTGACCACATTCGTCAGGGCTTTTATTTTTGCAGCAGCATATTCAGCATCTGCGCAGCCTGTTCACTGGCAGTCAACTGTTTTTCTGCATCGTCTGGCGCAGATTTTTCCACCTGCGTGCTGAGAATCGTGGGCATTTCTTCCGGATGCGCGGCGTGGGTCTTGCTCTGGGATATGAGCTTATCCCCCTCATACACCGTAATCAGCACAGAACCGTCCGACATAACCTGAATCACCGTAGTGGTATCTTCGCCGTTGTTCTCCCCAATATCGGTAATTCCACCGCCAGTTTCCAACTGCCGCAGCATCGTGCTAAACTGCCCCTTCGCCAATACCGTTTTATCCCTGTTCACCATGTCTTTGCCCGGCTCCGTCCAAGCTGTCATGCCCTGCAGGGCATCAACCATCATACTGTCACCTCCACAATTTTATGAACCAATCCATCTAAAGTTAATATCGAAGAAAAACTTGGGAAGTTAAGTTGAAAAATTGCAGTTTATCGATGTTCTTACGAGATTGATTTTAGTTGTTACAGCTCAGTGGGGGCGGAGGTGGTAATACTTTTCGCTGTTGCACTGAATGACCCACAAGGAAATATATGGGCTTTTTAGTCACCTGCGCCGGGCAAGTCCGGCGGCGCGTATGTTCAGCCCAGTGTTTAGTTTATGCCGTTTGTGGGCCAGTCCTCACTGCGTTCGGACAGTCGTTCCACGGCGAAAAGCATCACCACCTCCGCCCTAAGTGATGTCCGTACAAACCGTCATT
>CADBYQ010000101.1 GCA_902798865.1 Pseudoselenomonas ruminantium
ACCTTCAATGTCATGAGCGGTGAACGCTACAAGATGGTACCGAAAGAATTCAAGGATTTGGCTCGCGGTAAGTTTGGCCGTACGCCGGTGGCTATTGACCGTGAATTCCTCACCAAAACTTTAGGCATTGCTCCGGAAGATATCATCGAAGATTGCTCCGTGGAAGATGCAAAGGCTAAGACATTTGCTGAATTCGAAGCAGAACTCAAGGAAAAGGGCTTCCTCAATCCTTCTGAAGAAGATGTTCTCTCCTATGCTCTGTTCCCGCAGGTTGCTGAAGAATTCTTCCAGAAACATTATCAGAAGGTTACGGCTTACAAACGTTCCTAAGCTGAATCCCCACCTGAATATCGCTAAGTCAAAGATGACTGCGCTTCGCTGTGCGCAGTCATCTTTTTCTTGCATTTACCTATTGATTTGTTATAGAAACATGGTATAATATACCCAAAAGTTATATTGAGAACAATTCTATTGGAGGTTTATATGGCTACAATCAATGACAATTACCTGAAACTCCCCGGCAGTTATCTCTTTGCGGAAATCGCCCGCCGGGTGGCAGCCTTTAAGGAAGCTAATCCCGAAGCAGACATCATCCGTCTGGGCATTGGCGATGTTACCCAGCCCTTGCCCCCAGCCTGCATTGAGGCTATGCATAAGGCTGTCGATGAACTGGCAAATGCCGATACCTTCCGCGGCTATGGCCCTGAACAAGGGTATAGCTTCCTCACCGATGCCATTATTGAGCACAACTACAAAGCACGCGGCATTGACATTGCCAGCGATGAAATTTTCATCAGCGACGGTTCCAAGAGTGACTGCGGCAATATTCAGGAAATCTTTGGTACAGATAATCATGTAGCCATTACTGACCCGGTGTATCCGGTATATTTAGACACCAATGTTATGGCAGGCCGTACGGGCACACTGCAGGAGGATGGCCACTTTGAAGGTGTCACCTACCTGCCCTGCGATGCCAGCAACGATTTTGCTCCGGCACTGCCCAAAGAGCGCGTGGATATGATTTACCTTTGCTGCCCCAATAATCCTACCGGCACCACACTTTCCCGCGCAGAACTGAAAAAATGGGTGGATTATGCCCATGAAAATGAATCGGTAATTCTCTTTGACGCTGCTTATGTCTATGAAATCGAGGGCGCCAAAGATGTTGCTATTGAATTCCGTTCCTTCTCCAAGACCGCCGGCTTCACGGGTACCCGCTGTGGTTATACCATTATCCCTAAAACCGTCAAAGGTCGCGCTGCAGATGGCAGCCTGGTGGAATTCAACAAGCTTTGGAACCGCCGCCATACCACCAAATTTAACGGCACCGCATACATCGTTCAGCGGGGAGCTGCTGCCATCTACACGGAAGAAGGCCAGAAACAGGTCAAAGAAACCATTGCCTATTACATGGAAAATGCCCGCATCATCCGCGAAGGCCTGCAGGCTGCCGGTATAAAGGCTTATGGAGGCGTCAACGCGCCTTATATCTGGCTCAAAACGCCGGACAACATGCCCTCCTGGGATTTCTTCGACAAACTCCTGACTGAAGTCCATATCGTGGGCACCCCTGGCGCCGGATTCGGTCCCTGCGGTGAAGGCTATTTCCGTCTCACCGCCTTTGGCAACCGCGAAAATACCGTCCGCGCTGTGGAACGCATCAAGAATCAATTGCATATCTGATTTAAGCACACGAAAAAGTGGGAGCCTCAAAAGGTTCCCACTTTTTTAGCATAAATTCAACTTTAGAACTTAAACTTCTGCAGGGAGTTCTGCAGATTCTGCGCCAGATTAGCCAGGGACGAGCTGGCATCGGCAATTTCCGAAGCAGATGCCGACTGTTCTTCGGAAGCAGCGGATACGCTTTCCATTTCCGAAGCTACCATGCCGCCCTTTTGCATAATGCCGCCGGACTTGGTCTTGATATTCTGGGTATCCTGCTCAACAGCACGGAGTTCCGTTGTCATTACCTCTGCCTGATGAGCTACCCCCGTAGCGGCATCGTAAATGCTCTTAAAGGTATCCCTAAGCTGTTCTACCGAGGCGGTACCCTCTTTTACTGCGGCACTGCCTTTCTGCATGGAGGCCACCGCATCTGCCGTTTCCGACTGAATACCACTGATAAGGCCGGTAATCTGCTGGGCGGCATCCTGTGAGGCCTCTGCCAGTTTTCTTACCTCGTCAGCTACTACGGCAAAGCCACGGCCATGTTCACCGGCTCTGGCAGCCTCGATAGCGGCATTCAAGGCCAGCAGATTGGTCTGCTCAGCAATGGACGAAATAGTTTCCACAATCTGACCGATTTCCTGGGAGCTCTGCCCCAGCTTGTCAACGGTTTCTGCAGAGCTGTTTACTATCTGGGCTACACTGTTAATCTGATTTACTGCCAGCTGGACAGCCTCATTACCTTCCACCGCTGCCGTGTTGCTGGTCCTGGCATGTTCAGAAACCATATCTGCCGTCCGGCTCAGTTTCTCAATCGAGGTCACAGCATTTTCGATGGAATCCATCGCATCTGCTACATCCTGCTGCTGCTCAGCTACAGCACCCGCAGCATTGGTTACGGACTGGGCTACCTGCTCAGATGCCTGTGCCGACTGATGCGAGCTGGCGGTCAGCTCCTCGGAAGACGCTGCCAGCTGTTCGGCGGTCGTACTGGTGGTCTTCATAAGTTCATTTAGTGTCGTCCGTACGGCATAAACCTTATCGGCCATTTCACCGAATTCGTCGCCACGAATAATGGTTCGCGGATGTTCACTGAAATCACCACTGCGCAGCCGTTCCAAGGAACGCATCATAGCCTTTACAGGGTCCGTTACTTCCTTGGTAATCCACAAAGCTACACCTACCATGATAATCAGGCCTACCAGCAGCTGAATAATCATATTACGGACGGTAGCTTCCGTATCAGCGTCATTTTCGGCATTGAGCGCCTCAGCGCGGGTATTTTCCAGTTCTGCCAGTTTATTGATATGCGGGCCGATAGCATCCAGAAGTTTGGAACCTTCTTTGTTATACAAAGCTCTGCCAGCCTCGGTATCGCCTTTTTTACACATCGCTACGATATCTGTAAAATTCTTTTTCGCCTTTTCCCAGCCAGCTTTATAGGCATCCAGTTCCTGTTTCATTTCCGGCGTTTTGCCCGGTGTCTTTTCATACTGGCTGATACCATCTTCGACGAATTTAACGCCGTCCTGGAATTTTTTCTCCAGGTTCTGCATACGATTGGGGTCATCCTGTACCGTGGTCATGATAATCATCATGGCCTGCGAATAACGCGTACCGTACCGCATGTCACTCAGATATCCCAAGGATTTTACTACTGACTGGCTGTACATGTCCATGTCTACCTGAGCCTTCTTGATGGCCGAATAGCCAGAATAGCCGATTATCAGCATGCCAATTACAGCAACAACTGACAGAATCAGCAATTTGTAGGCCACTCGCAAGTTTTTTACAAATCCCATGTCTCATCTCTCCTTTATAAAATAATATAATCCATAAAGCTATTACACTCTATGGATTATATTCGTGAGAGACCGTATTTCTCCTGCTATCTGTCGTTATTATTTAATTATTTTTCATCCAAAAGATCCACGAGTTCATCGTAGTCTTTTTTCAACTGATAATACTCCTCGGCAATTTGCAAAGCTGTCAATACTGCAATTTTGCGGTCATCAAAGCTACGCACGGCCCGAGACATGATTTTCATCTTTTTATCTACGGCAGCGGCAATCATTTTGATATGTCGTGGGTCATCGGTTTTAAGAGGATAACTGTTGCCATAGATTTCCACTACCACCCGCTCTGCGGACTGCACATTCTTATCTGCCATTTTTCCTCACCCTTATGCACGCAACTTGGCGTCAAAATGTTTTTCCACAGCTTTAAGAATATTGCTGAATGCAGCATCAGCCTCTTCATCGGTCAAGGTCTTATCCTTGGACTGGAACTGCAGGTTGAAAGCGAGGCTCTTCTTGCCTTCTTCTACATGTTCACCGGTGTACACATCAAAGAGCGTTACGCCCTTAAAGAACTTGCCGCCGTTTTTGGCAATAACCTGTTCAATAGCACCGGCCTCAGCGTCCTTGTCCACCACAATAGCCAGGTCACGCGCCGTAGCCGGGAACTTGGGCAGGCTGTCAAAATGGAAGTTCTTGGCCGTATACTTCATGAGCACTGCCACGTCCATTTCAAACAGGTAAACCTTCTGTTTAATGCCAAAGTTTTCGGCAGCCTGCGGATGCAGTTCGCCGATAGTGGCAATGACTTCACGGCCTTTCTTAAAGAGTGCCGTCTTGCCCGGATGCAGGGCAAAATGCTCACCGGCCTCTATCGTACACTTGGAGATAGAGAGGCTCGCCAGCAGTTCTTCCACCAGGCCCTTCATATCGTAGAAGTCAATCATCTCGTTAGTCTGATTCCAGCCTACAGCGTTGCGGCGGCCAGTCATCAGGCCCACGAGTTTTACAACTTCTTCGGGCTGCTCGGTTACCGGCAGCTGTTTCGGGAAGAATACAGGCGCTACGTCAAAAAGGCGCAAATCCATATTCTTACGGGAGAAGTTACGGGCCGCATTTTCCATAATGCTGGTCAGGAGGCTCGTGCGTACCAGCGGATAATCATCCGTCAGCGGATTCATAATGGGCACAGCCTTGCGCAGTTCACTGTCAGCCGGCACCAGCAGTTTGTCCAGTAAATCCGTATTGGTAAAGCTGAAGGAAAGTTCTTCTGTCATTCCCAACGATACCATAATATTTTTTATCTTGTCAATAAAATCCTGACGTGGGCTCTGCTGTCCCTGCATTACTGCCCCCCAGGGCAGGGACGGGGCAATATTGTCAAAGCCGTAGATACGGGATACTTCTTCGGACAGGTCTTCCATGCAGGTGCAGTCATTACGCCAGGAAGGAACCTTGGCCACAAACCCGGCACCTTCTGCGCGCACGTCAAAGCCCAGGCTGGTAAGAATTTCCGTCATTTTCTCAGCCGGCAGCTGCGTGCCCAGACGGGCGTTAATCTGTTCAGCCGTGTAGCTGATTTCCGTCTGCGCCTTCGGCGTCGGATATACATCAACCATGCCCTGCGTTACCGTGCAGGCACCCATGTCCTGCAGCAGCTGGCAGGCACGGTCCAGAGCCCGGGGAATAGCCGTCACATCGACACCACGCTCAAAACGTCCCGAGGCCTCCGAATGCAGGCCGCAGGCACGGGAAGTGCGGCGGATGCTGGCCCCATTGAAGGAAGCAGCTTCAAGCACGATGGTCGTGGTCTTTTCCGTTACTTCGGATTCGAGACCGCCCATTACACCGGCAAGACCAGCCGGCTTTTCGCTGTCAGCAATGACGAGTTCCGTCCCCTTGGCAATGCGGGAGCTGTCATCCAAAGTATGGAGGTTTTCGCCTTCTTTAGCGAGACGGGCCGTCAGGCTGTGACCGGCAATTTCATCATAGTCATAGGCGTGCATGGGCTGCCCCAGTTCCACCATGACAAAGTTGGTCACGTCTACAACATTGTTGATGGCACGGATACCAGCACCTTCGAGACGCTGCTGCATCCATTCCGGAGACGGGCCAACCTTGACATTTTTAATCACGCGGGCTGCGAAACGGTCGCAGAGTTCGCTATCAATGCCAATCTTAATCATATCAGCAGCTTTAGCTTCGTCATCTTCCTTGACGGAGATTTCCGGGTAATGCGGTTCATTGCCTGTCAGCACTGCGGCTTCACGCACGAGGCCGACAACGCTGAAGCAGTCGGCACGGTTAGCCGTCAATTCAAATTCGAGCACAACATCATCAAGGCCGAGTACATCTTTGGCCGGTACACCGACCGGCGTATCAGCAGGCAGAATGTAGATGCCGTTCTTTTCTTCTTCCGTCAGCTTGGTGAGGTCCATCTTGAGTTCTTCTGCGGAGCACAGCATACCATTTGACGGCAGGCCGCGCAGCTTACCTTTCTTGATGTGCAGACCGTTGGGCAGATGCGCACCAACCATAGCTACCGGTACCACCTGGCCTTCGGCCACATTCTGCGCACCTGTGATAATCTGAATGAGTTCCGGCTCGCCCACATTCATCTGGCAAATCTGCAGATGGTCGGAATCCGGATGGGCTTCGAGCTTTTCAATACGGCCCGTTACCACTTTATCGAGGCCTTCGTCCGCGCGGATGACATTTTCCACGGGAACACCGGACATTGTGTATTTGTCGGCCAATTCTTCAGCCGTTTCGTTGAACTTTATATAATCGTTTAACCATTTAATGGAAACCTGCATATGTAAACCTCCCTAATCAGAACTGCTGCAAGAAACGCACGTCATTGTCGTAGAACAGACGCAGGTCGTCAATGCCGTAGGACAGCATGGCGATACGTTCCACGCCCAGACCGAAAGCAAAGCCGCTGACCACCTTCGGGTCGTAGCCGCTCATTTCCAGTACATGGGGATGAACCATGCCAGCGCCCAGGATTTCGAGCCAGCCCGTGCCCTTGCAGACCTTGCAGCCTTCACCATGGCACATCACGCAGGAGATATCCACTTCAGCAGAAGGTTCCGTGAACGGGAAGAAGCTCGGACGGAAACGCACGCCTACATTTTCGTTGAAAATCTGATGCAGGAAGAGTTCGAGCGTGCCCTTGAGGTCAGCAAAGCTGATGCCCTTGTCGATAACGAGGCCTTCCACCTGCGTGAACATCGGGGAATGCGTCGCATCGTATTCATCACGGCGATAAACGCGGCCCGGCGCAATCATGCGAATCGGCTTGTTCGGCTCGTTAGCCTGCATGGTACGGGCCTGTACCGGCGAAGTCTGGGAGCGCATGAGGATTTCATCCGTGATGTAGAAGGAATCCTGCATATCGCGAGCCGGATGGTCTTTGGGCAAGTTCAATGCTTCAAAGTTGAAATAGTCGCGCTCGATTTCCGGACCTTCTTCCACACTAAAGCCCATATGTACGAAAATATCCTTGATGCGCTGCATCGTCAGCGTCAGCGGATGCAGATGGCCCTGCGGCACATTGCGGCCCGGCAGGGTTACGTCAATCTTTTCACTGGCCAGGCGTGCAGAAAGTTCCTTGGCTTTAAGCTCACCAGCCTGTGCATTGATGGCTTCTTCCACTTCTGCTTTAGCTACATTGACAATCTTGCCGACTTTCGGACGTTCCTCAGCGGACAGGCTGCCCATACCACGCAGGATAGCGGTGAACTCGCCCTTCTTGCCCAAATACTTCACACGGATATCGTTAAGCGCCGTCATATCACTTGCGGCTTTGACTTCAGCTACTGCAGCTGCCTTCAGCTCCGAAATCTTTTCTTCCATTTATTTACCTCCTGCCTTATGAAAAGCAAACTATAAAAGCCCTCGCCCCCGCACAACATGTGCACGAGGGGCGAAGGCTGAATTTCGCGGTACCACCCTGATTTTTCACTCGATAACTTTAACGCAGTCATACGTTCGGCATTTCCTCCGAAAGACTCCCAAGCGAACTTTCGACCTCCGGCTTTATCTCCTTCCCACCAACAGAGACTCTCTAGAAAAGCCTGCGAGATTTACTCTTCTTGTTCATCGCCACAATACATAGAATTGTAGCATAAAGCCCTGGCGAATGCAATGCAATATTCGTAAAAATATATGTCAGGTTCGCCCACCTATGCTATACTAAAACGAGCAAAACAAGGAGAAGTGATGACAATGGCACAAAAGAACGTACTAAAATACATTATTCTAGGTCTGCTGGCGCATCGGGAACTGGCCGGCTATGATATCAAAAAACTCTTTGAAGAAGAATTAGGCGATTTTTGGTATTCCAATCATAGCCAGATATATCCCGAACTGCGCCATATGGAAGATGACGGCCTGATCAGTTCTCGCACAGAACTCGTCGGCAAAAAGCTCGAAAAAAAGTTCTACCAGATTACAAAAAGCGGACAGCAACTGCTGTCCGCCTGGATGCATGAACCACTGAGCCAGCCTGTGCCAACCCGGGACGACTTTACCATGAAACTCTATCTATTGGATTCCGCTGCAGACCCATTGACACGCCAGCTCTTTCAGGAGGAAATCACCCGCCATGAGGAAAAATATCAATACCTTCAGGCGCGCTGGCAGCTGCTGTTTGCCAACGAAGAAGCCCAGCAAAATCATTTTGGCCACCGCTGCATACTTCAGCAGGCCATCCTGCGGGAAAAACAGCGGCTTGACTGGCTGCGTCAGGAATTAAAGCATTTACCCCTGCAATGAATTTATTGATAGCTCTTGCAATCTCTGTTATACTTATAAATTGGGACTATACACGAGAAAATCATATCCAAAAGGAGTTTGTTTTTAGATGTTATTAAATCGTAAATCCGTTGAACTGCTGGCACCTGCCGGCACCTGGGATGCCCTGGTGGCCGGTGTGGAAGCTGGTGCTGATGCTTGCTACCTCGGAGGCAAGCATTTTAATATGCGCATGCACGAAGGTGATTTCAACTTTGATGATGAAATGCTCAAAAAGGCCATTGCCTACACCCATGAGCATGGCGTAAAGCTCTACATCACCCTCAACAACCTGATTAGCGACGAGGAAATCCCCGCGCTGCGTGAATACCTCACCTACCTCAACGAACTCCGTCCGGACGCTATCCTCGTACAGGACTTTGCGGTACTCGAACTCATTCACGAAATGGGCATCAAAATTCCGGTGCACACCTCCGTTATGATGAATACCCATAAC
>CADBYQ010000102.1 GCA_902798865.1 Pseudoselenomonas ruminantium
CCTTCTCATCTGCTGTTGCTTTCTGTTTATGTGGCATGAAAAACTCCCCCTATAATGACAGTTTTATTTTTTACTGTCTCTCATAGAGGGAGCATATCACTCGCTTTGCTCAGACAGTTGACTTTTAATGCCTCTTTTTGTGGTAGAGAAAAAATATTTCCTTAACGCCCGCTGCCTGACGCTTCAGCCGGTTATTCCCTGCTTCGCTTTATGCCGTTTTATTTGTACGTTCAACGGGCTTATCTTGTGGTAGGTTTTTCACGGCTCCACACAATGCTGTCTTTGTTTGGTGTTGTTGTTTGTTTATTTATCCATTATGTACTTGTTTTTCTAAATATAACTTGCAAATGATTATCATTTATAATATAATAACTTCTGTGATAAAAGATAAACATTATCATTTGTGAGGTGATGTTGTTGGGACGTGAGGGATTTGAACAGCTGTTGGGCTTTCATGCGGCGCCGATGCTGTTGGGGCTGAAGACGGCGAGTCTGTTGTCCTTTCAAAAGAGCCGTTTTGAGGATTTTGAGGGGCTGCTGGCTTCCTATATGCAGTGTTTCAGCTGTAAGGGTATATCTGTATTCCGATTGTCAGAAGGGGAGGAGTATGTGCTGCTGCTGTTTTACCGTAAGGGGGCACTCTTAAAGGATTTGGCACAGCCAGCGGCGAAGAAGATACTTAAAAAGCTGGGTTATCTGGACGAAGATACGCTGATGGGGAAGTTGGAGTATCTGAAAATGCGGATGCAGCTGAAAAAGTCCTTCCCTCACGAGGTGGGCCTGTTTTTGGGGTATCCGCCGGAGGATGTGGCAGGGTTTATCCGGCACAAGGGGCAGGATTTTGCCTATAGCGGGTACTGGAAGGTCTACGCCAACGAGCGCGAGACACGGGCACTCTTTGATTTGTATGCCGATTGCACCCATGATTTTTGTCTGCGGCTGGAGGCGGGGGAACGCCTTCCCGATTTGGTCAAGGCCGTGTGAATAAGGAGGTATTCTTGTGAGTAAAGTTGCTGTTGTTTATTGGTCCGGTACGGGGAACACCGAAGCTATGGCGCAGGCTATTGCAGAAGGGGCCAAAGGTGCTGGTGCGGAAGTCAGCCTTTTGGAAGTGGAATCCTTTAAGGCGGCAAGCGCACCGGATTATGACGGGCTGATTTTTGGCTGTCCCGCCATGGGCGATGAAGTGCTGGAGGAAGGTTCCTTTGAACCCGTATTTACGGATACGGAAAAGCATCTGTCCGGCAAGCCGGTAGCCCTGTTCGGTTCCTACGGCTGGGGCGGCGGTGCCTGGATGGAATCCTGGGCCCAGCGTACCCGCGACGATGGAGCCAAGCTCTTTTCGGACGGCCTGATTGTCGAAAATGCGCCCGGTGATGCGGAACTTGCCGACTGCCGCAAACTGGGTGAGGACTTTGTGAAGTCGTTGTAATTAAAAAACAATTTTGTAAGCCATTGTGGTTATAAGGCGCCCGGTGGACTGGTAATATTTTTCCTTCGCCATAGACAGGCTTGTCAAAAGCTACGGAAAAACATCACCAGTTCACCGGGCTTAGTGTTGTATTATATGCGACTGTAAGACGCCCACGGGACTGGTAATGTTTTTCCTTCGCCATAGACAAGCTTGTCAAAAGCTGCGGAAAATCATCACCAGTCCCGTGGGCTTAATGCGTGTATTATACAATGGCGTTAAGGCACCCGGTGGACTGAGAAAGATAGAAAACAAGCGATTAAACCCGAAAAATCGCTTGTTTTTTCTTATTTGTGCGTGTATAATGAGGAGTAGATAAAAAAGAAATCGTTTACTATAGGCGTTGAGGGAGGAAATTCCATGTCTGAGTCGCAATTTTCCCTGGCCCAGTTGGCCAATCCAGAATTTTTCCAGGAGAATCGTCTGCCGGCACATAGTGACCATCACTATTACCGGGATATGGCGGAATTAAATCGCGGTGAGTCCTCGTATGTACGTACGCTGGACGGGCTGTGGTATTTCCATTATGCCAAGAATCCGCGTTTGGCGCCGCAGGGCTTTGAGGCGCTTAATTATGACTGCCGGGATTGGGAGACCATTCGTGTGCCGGCGCATTTCCAGATGGAAGGTTATGGCGTACCGCAGTACACCAATCAGACCTATCCTTGGGACGGCCATGAAGCCGTAGTTCCTGGTCAGGTGCCGCAGCATTTCAATCCTACGGGTTCTTATGTGAAATACTTCCAGCTGCCTGCCGGCTGGGATAACCTCTGCCTGTCGCTGGCCGGTGTGGAATCAGCGGTGGCGGTGTACTTGAATGGTCATTATGTGGGCTATAGCGAGGACAGCTTTACGCCGGCTGATTTTGACCTGACGCCGTATCTGATGAAGGGCGAGAATAAGCTTGCTCTGCGGGTGTTCCGTTTTTCCTCGGGCAGCTGGATTGAGGACCAGGATTTCTGGCGCTTTGGCGGGATTTTCCGCGAGGTGCTGCTCTATACCAAGCCACGCATCCATGTGGAGGATTTGAAGCTTACGGCCCTTCCGGTAAACGATTACCATGATGGTGAACTTACGGGAGAAATCCGCTGGTCGGGAGCACATACTAAGAAGGTCAAGGTCAGCCTGTTTACGCCGGAAGGTGAGCTTATGGCTGAGGAGGATATCAGCGGGGCAGCAGGGCAGGATGAGTTTATCCTGTCGGTAAAAGGCGCGAAACTTTGGAGTGCCGAGCATCCGCATCTGTATAAACTCCTTTTGGCTGTTTATGATGATGCGGACAATTTGCAGGAGGTCATTCCCTATAACGTGGGCTTCCGTGAGTTCAAACTCGAAGATGGCCTGATGAAAATCAACGGTCAGCGCATTGTGTTCAAAGGCGTGAACCGCCATGAGTTTGACTGCTATCGCGGGCGGGCGATGAATCCGGCGGAATTTGAGCAGGATATCATCACGATGAAGCGGCAGAATATCAACGCCCTGCGTTGCTCACATTATCCCAATTCCAGCTATATCTATGAACTCTGCGACCGTTATGGTCTCTATGTGATTGACGAAACAAATCTCGAAACGCATGGCACCTGGCAGAAAAACGGCGTGTTGGCGCAGGACGAAAATACCATTCCCAACGACCATGATGAATGGCAGGCCGTTATCTTAGATAGAGCCAAATCCATGCTTGAACGGGATAAGAATCATGCGGCCATCATCATTTGGTCCTGCGGCAATGAGTCCTGCGGCGGCAAAGATATCTTTGCCATGAGCGAGTATTTCCGCAAGACCGACCCGACCCGCCTTGTGCATTATGAGAGCATTTTCTGGGATAGACGTTACAACGATACCAGTGATATGGAAAGTCAGATGTATACCAAGGTGGCCGATATTGAAAAGTTCCTGGCCGAGCATCCCGAAAAGCCGTTCCTTTGCTGCGAATACACGCATAGCATGGGCAACAGCAATGGTGGTATGCACAAGTATACGGAACTCACGGAGCGCGAACCGCGCTATCAGGGTGGCTTTATCTGGGATTTTGTCGACCAGGCCATTGCGAAAAAAGACCGTTATGGCAAGGAGTTCCTGGCCTATGGCGGTGACTTCGGCGACCGCTCCAGCGATTACAATTTCAGCGGTGACGGCATTCTCTATGCAGACAGGAAACTTACGGCCAAATTGCAGGACGTGAAGTTCAACTACCAGAACTTCCATATTAATGTGGAAGCCGATGGCGTAACGCTGGAAAATATCAGCCTGTTCACCGATGCCAGTGAGTATGACCTGCATTATGAACTGCTGCTCGATGGCCAAAAAATCTGGGAAAAGACAGAGGCTGCGCCGAGTGTCAAGCCCGGTGAAAAAAAGCGCTTGGAACTGGATTTCCTGCCTGTAACCGATGCCGGCGAGGAAAGTCTTACGGTTTCGCTATTGTTGAAAGAGGATACGGCTTGGGCCAAGAAGGGCTATGAAGTGGCCTTTGGTCAGGGCGTATGGCAGGTGGAAGAAGTGGAAGTCACAAGCCCTGCTGAAGCCGTAGAGGCAGCAGAGGTGGCAGAACCTGCGCATTATACAGCCCATCTGCCGCTTACGGATTGTGGCGAAACGCCGTTGCATGTGGTGCAGGGCGATATTAACCTGGGCGTGCAGTTTGCTGGCGGCGAGATTTTGTTCTCCAGTGCACAGGGCAGTCTGGTATCCTATAAGCTCAATGGTGTGGAACTGTTGGAAGAAATGCCTAAACCGTCCTTCTGGCGGGCACCGGTGGACAACGATTACGGCTGCCGCCGCGACTTTGCCGTGGCGCAGTGGAAACTGGCCAGCCTTTACCGCCGCTGTGTGAAGAAGGAATTGCTGGTCGATGGCAAGTGGCAGGAATTCAACTGGCTCGGTCAGCTGGGCATCAAGGAATATGCGGCAGCTGAAGTGCAGGTGCGCTTTACTTATGAACTGGCTACCCAGCCCGTATCTGCCTGCACGATTACCTATACGGTCTGCGCAGATGGCAGCTTAAAGACGGAACTCGACTATGAAAAGGTCGAGGGACTGCCGGAGATTCCCGACTTTGCCATGCTCTTTACCCTGTCTGCCGATTATGACCAGCTGCGTTACTATGGCTATGGCCCGGCGGCCAACTATATCGACCGGCAGGAGGGGGCAAAACTGGGCATCTTCTCTGGCACTGTTGCCGGGGAAATGGAAAGTTATCTTTTGCCGCAGGAATGTGGCAATCACAATGGTGTTCGCTGGTTGGAAGTTACCGACAAGCGGGGCCGGGGCGTGCGGATCAGCGGCGATATGCCGCTCGCTGCTTCGGCACTGCCGTACAGCGCCCATGAACTCGAAAACGCCCGCCACAGCTACGACCTGCCGCAGGTTCATCATACCTTCCTGCGGATATCCGCCGGTCAGTGTGGCGTAGGCGGTGACGATACCTGGGGGGCACCGATACTCGAAGAATACCGCATGAAGAACGAGAATATGCATCTGGAATTTTATTTTCAGGGGATTTAATATCGCTTAGGAGGCGCAGAAATGATTGATTTTGATAAGGCAACAGGTGTATTCCACCTGCATAATGATAAAGTAAGCTATGTGCTGCAGGTGGTGCGTGACCGTTATCTGCTGCATCGTTATTGGGGCCGTCCCCTGAAGAAATTCCGCGATACGGCACCCATGCAGTCGATTGACCGTGCTTTTTCGCCGCAGCCGGCGGCATATCCCAACGAGCGTACGTTCTCATTGGATGTTCTGCCGCAGGAATATCCGGCCTATGGACATGGGGACTACCGCCTGCCCGCCTATGAAGTACGGCTGGCTAACGGTACGACGGTAACGGAACTGTTCTATGACCATTACGAAGTCATGGCAGGAAAACCAAAACTTAAAGGCCTGCCCGCCGTATATGCTGAGGAAAACGAAGCCGAAACCCTGCATATTCATCTGAAAGACAGTCAGGGCAAACTGGCTGTGGAACTCCTCTACACGTTGCTGAACGATTCAGCCATGCTTACCCGCAGTGCCAAGATTTCCAACTGTGGCAAAGAGGCACTGGATTTAACCGGTGCTGCCAGCTTTGCGCTCGACTTTGCCGACCATGATTTTGACCGTTTGAGTCTCTATGGCGGCCATGCGGCAGAGCGCAGCTTGGAGCGGGTGCCGCTGATGCGGGGCGTGCAGGAAACGGGCAGCCGCCGTGGCGCCAGCTCCCATCAGCAATCGCCGTTCCTGGCACTGGCTCGCAAGGATGCCGGCGAAACGCGTGGGGAAGTCTATGGCTTCAGTCTGATTTGGAGCGGCGAAGCCTCCTTTGTCACCGAAGTGGAGCAGTTTGGTACGACCCGAGTTATCGGCGGCATCAATCCCTTTGAATTCAAATGGCATTTGGGCGCTGGCGAAAGCTTCCAGACACCGGAAGCCATGCTCGTATACAGCGATAAAGGTCTTAACGGCATGAGTCAGGTTTTCCATCAGACGGTACGGGAACATATCGTACGCGGCAAATATCAGCATGAACTGCGCCCGATTCTCGTCAACAACTGGGAAGCTACCTATTTCGATTTCGACGAGGAAAAAATCGACAATTTGGCACAGTCTGCCGCCGATTTGGGCTTGGAACTCTTAGTGCTCGATGATGGTTGGTTCGGCAAGCGCAATGACGATAACAGCAGTCTGGGCGATTGGTTTGTCAATACGGACAAGTTGAAACAGGGCCTCAAGGGCGTGTCGGCTTCTGCCCATAAGCGTGGACTGAAATTTGGTCTGTGGTTCGAGCCGGAGATGATTTCCGAGGATTCGGAGCTTTTCCGTGCCCATCCGGACTGGATTCTTCATGTGCCGGACTACAAGAACAGCTACAGCCGGCATCAGCTGGTACTGGATTTGTCCCGTCCGGAAGTCTGTGACTATATCGTAAAATCCGTTGGGGATGTACTGTCCTCAGCTGAAATTGACTATGTAAAATGGGACTTCAACCGCCATCTGTCCGAGGCTTTTTCAGCAGCTTTGCCCGCTGAGCAGCAGGGCGAAACCAAGACCCGCTTTGTACTGGGGCTCTATGATGTGTTGGAACGCCTGACGGCACAGTTCCCGCAGGTGCTCTTTGAAAGCTGCTCCGGTGGCGGTGGCCGTTTTGATGCGGGCATGCTCTATTATATGCCGCAGACCTGGACCAGCGATAACACCGACGCCATCTGCCGCCTTGCTATTCAGAGCGGCACGAGCCTGGTGTTCCCGCCGATTACCATGGGCGCGCATGTATCGGTGACGCCGAACCATCAGGTGGGCCGCGTTACGAGCCTGCAGACGAGAACCCTCTGCGCCTTTGGTGGGGATTTTGGCTACGAGCTCGATATTACCCGTATGAGCGCCGCAGAAAAGGAACAGGTCAAAAAGCATGTTGCCCTGTACAAGAAATTGCGTCCGACCCTGCAGCTGGGCAAGTTCTATCGCCTGCTGACGCCCTTTTCTGGGACGAAGAATGAAACGGCCTGGCAGTTTGTCAGCGAAGATGGCAAAGAAGTGGTCGTGCTCTACTTCAAGACCCTGGCCGAACCGGCTACGCCGATTCGCAAATTGCAGTTGACGGCACTGGATGCGGATGCTGAATATGAACTGACCGATTACCTGCCTGCCCAGAGGACGAGTATGGACTTCGGCGGGGAAAAATCCCTAGATATGAAAGGGCAGGTGTTCTATGGAGATGAGCTCATGTATAACGGACTGGGCGTGGAAAAGATCGACACGGACTTTGCCGCTTATATGTGGGTGCTGACAAAAAAATAAACAGGAATTTACATTGCCTGATTTCTAAAAAGTCCGCTGACTAATTGCCAGCGGACTTTTTATTGCAATTTGTCGGTTAGTTCGTGGTAAAGGTATCTTGTTCATACGTAGACAGGGGGTGAACGGGGAGTACTTTTTCTGTTTTCCGCTAAACGACCCCCTCGAAAAAAAATACCTGTCCGGTTACCTGCGCCGGGCAGGCCAACGGCGCTGCTTTCAGCGTATTTGCTTAGCTGCTTCCTACAGGGGCCGGCCTTCACTGTGTTCAGGCAGTACAGAAAAAGCACTCCCCGTTCGCCCCAAGTTACGGATTAGCCTATTGCCACGAACTCGTTGATCCCGTAACAAGAACATCGATGTACTTGCTGCTTATCACCGAGAAAAATTCATTTTATGCAGACGCAACTTAGGGCGGAGGTGGTGATGCTTTTCGCCGTGGAACGATTGTCCGAACGAAGTGAGGACTGGCCCACAAACGGCACAGACTAAATATTGGGCTGAACATACGCGCCGCCGGTCTTGCCCGGCGCAGGTAACTAAAAAGTCCATACATTTACTTGTGGGTCATTTAGTGCAACGGCGAAAAGTATTACCACCTCCGCCCCCACTGAGCTGTAACAACTAAAATCAATCTCGCAATAACATCGATAAACTGCAATTTA
>CADBYQ010000103.1 GCA_902798865.1 Pseudoselenomonas ruminantium
CATCTAGTGGCACTATTAGAAACCTTCACCCGTTTCAGCGTGCCCATTTTCTTCTTTATTTCTGCTTTTGGACTGTTTTACAATCTGAATATCCATGCGCCCTTTGATTTTTGGACGTTCAGCAAAAGGCGCCTGAAGACCGTACTGATTCCCTATCTCGCCTGGTCATTGCTCTATCTCATCCATGACGGCATACTCTATGGCGTAGGTTTTCCTGACCCACTCCATCTGCTATCCATTTTGTTCTTTGGCAATGCCAAATATCAACTTTACTTTATGGTCATTCTCCTGTGGTTTTACCTGCTGATGCCGCTGTGGATTGCTATTGTACGCCGGTTGACCATTCCCTGGCTCGGCATACTGCTCGCCTTACAGATTGCCTTTGACTACTGGTCAAGCTTCAGCAGCAGCTTCAACATTTACGTCTACGGCCTGCCGGATGACAGTGTGCTGAAACCCTTCCTGATGTATCGTCTCAATTACTGGGTGCTCCATTACTTCTTTATCTTCCTGCTGGGCGGCTATCTCTCCGTACATAGTGAAAAGTTCATGACCTTCATGAAAAAACATCTTCACGGGCTGACCTGCTTTTTCTTCTTTACACTCGGCGGACTCATGACCTATTACTATGAAAAGATTTACTTTGACGGCTACACGGCATTAGAGGCCATTAACACGGCACACCAGCTGTGCCCTTGGGGCATCTTCTACACCATTGCCGCAAGCCTGTTCTTCTTTGCCACCTTTACCTATCAAAATTATCCGCAAAGATTGAATGTACTGCTTCATGTTCTGGGCAAGCATTCCTATTTTGCCTATCTTGCACATCCGCTCATCATTACCTATATTGCCCTTTGGCTGCAAAACAGCGGGCGTATTATGACAGCCCCTGTGATTATCGGATTCTATTGGTCTACTTTGATTCTCTCTATTTTGGCCGCCATTATCTGTCGTAAACTCGGCGAATATCTGCCTTTGATCAACAAACTCACAATCGGTATTTATCCCAAAAAATAAAGCGCAAAAAGCCTGTGAAAGTACAAAACTCTCACAGGCTTTTTCCTATCTCAATATTTTTCCTCGACAACCGGCGGTAAGATTTCCACCCAGTAACCATCCGGGTCTACGATGAAATAAATTCCCATTGTGGTGTTTTCATAGCAGATGCAGCCCATCTGTTCATGCTTGGCATGTGCAGCCGCGTAATCATCGGTTCGCAGTGCCAAATGGAATTCATTGTCCCCGAGGTTATAGGGTTCCTTGCGGTCTGCCAACCAGGTCAGTTCCAATTGATGTTCACTGCCCGGCTCATCACCCAAAAAGACAATCTTAAAGCCCTCGCCGTCAATGCGGCGCACCTCTTTCAGCCCCAAAGCCTCTTCATAAAACTTCATGCTGCGTTCCAAATCCAACACATTGAAGTTGTTATGCGCAAACTTAAAAGTCGCCATGATTCTACCTCCTAAAATAAAATTTCAATCAATATTTATTATAGCTTATTGGGAATTATTTTTCCAGTAGGTTCGGGATACTAAGCCCGATGACGGATAATGCTTTTCCGTCGCGTTAGGCAAGCCTGCATAAGCAGAGGAAAAGTATTATCCGTCATCGGGGCCTTAGCATATCCGTTCCCCTGTAATCAAAATAGCGGCAACGGTTAATTTTCCGTTGCCGCTAAGTTTATTCCTGCCTGACGCAGGGAATTGCGAAAATCTGTTAATTCTTCTTTGGTGGGTTCCGGTACATCCTTCAGCGGGTAATCCCAGCCTAGAGCATCCCATTTGGCGATGCCCATGGTATGGTAAGGCAGTACCTCAACCTCAATATCTCCCGACAAGCTATGCACCAAACGAATAAGCTCTGCTAAACTTTCCTTCCCTATCGTATAACCAGGAATCAATACATAACGCAAAGTCACCGGTTTACGCCTGCTGATAAGCAGCAGATTATCCCGTACGACACTTAATTTCGCCTTAGTTAATGCCTGATAGCTGACCTCGGTACTTCCTTTCAGCGAAAACAGTACCCTGTCCACATAAGGCAGTACCTGCATAATCGCCTCTTTCGACGCCAGCCCGCAAGTATCAATAGCGGTATGAAAGCCCCTTTGTTTAGCCCCTGACAAAAGGTCCGCCAAAAACTCCGGCTGCATAAGCGGTTCCCCGCCGGAAACCGTCAGCCCGCCGCCTGAGGATTCGTAGAAATTGCGATATTCCTCCATCTCCTGCAAAACTTCTGCCGCCGTTATGACCTGTTCACCTTTTGCCCAGGTATCGGGATTGTGGCAAAAGGCGCAGCCCATACAACACCCTGCTAAAAAGAGTACATAGCGGATGCCGGGGCCGTCCACCGTGCCAAAACTCAGCTTGGAATGATAATATCCCTTTATCATCGGAAATTACATCGCTTCATAGAAGGTACGGGAAATGACCTCCAACTGATGCGGTCTGTCAAGCTTGATGAAGTTCACCGCATAACCGGACACACGGATGGTGAGCTGCGGATAATTTTCTGGATGTTCCATCGCATCTTCGAGCACAGCTCTATCAAGAACATTGATGTTGATGTGATGTGCCTCATAGCCGCTGTAACCATCCAGCATAGCGGTAAGATTCTGTACCCGGATTTCCTCGGTCTTGCCCAGTGCCGAAGGAATCATAGAGAAGGTATAGGAAATACCATCACGACAATCAGCGTAGTCCAGATGGGCAATGGACTTCATGGCTGCTAATGCGCCGTTCTTGTCACGGCCATGCATGGGGTTCGCACCCGGTGCCAATGGTTCGCCAATCTTGCGGCCATCCGGCGTAGTGCCCGTCTTTTTGCCGTACATGACGTTGGACGTAATGGTCAGAATGGACAGGGTATGCTCTGCACCGCGATACGCCTTATGCTTTCTGAGTTCCGTGATAAATTCATGCGTCAGTTCATGCGCCAGTTCATCAACGCGCGGGTCATTGTTGCCAAATTTCGGGAAGTCGCCTTCCACCTTGAAATCCACAGCCACGCCAAATTCGTTGCGCACCGGCGTAACCTTGGCATATTTAATCGCTGACAACGAATCAACAGCACAGGAAAGGCCGGCCACACCAAAGGCCATCAAGCGTTCAATCTTACTGTCATGAAGCGCCATCTGACCGGCTTCATAGGCATGCAAATCATGAGAATAGTGAATCACATTCATGGTATTCACATAGAGGTTTGCCAGCCATGCCAGTACCTTGGAATACTTTTTGCGCACATCGGCATAGTCGAGAACGCCATCTGCAGGCAGAGGCATTTCCGGTGCCAACTGTTCATTGGTCTTTTCATCCTTACCGCCGTTGATGGACAGCAGCAAGGATTTCGCCAGATTGGCTCTGGCACCAAAGAACTGCATCATCTTGCCCAGCTTCATAGCCGATACACAGCAGGTAATGCCGTAATCATCGCCATAAGCCGGACGCATAACCTCGTCATTTTCATACTGAATGGCGCTGGTCTTGATGGAAATTTCTGCCGCATACTTTTTGAATCCTTCCGGCAGTCGTTTGCTCCAAAGCACCGTAAGGTTCGGTTCCGGAGAGGGGCCCAGATTTTCGAGGGTGTGCAGTACACGGAAGGAGTTTTTCGTGACCAGCGTACGGCCGTCTTCGCCCATACCGCCCACGGACTCCGTTACCCAAATCGGGTCACCGGCGAACAGCTCATTGTATTCCGGCGTGCGGAGCATGCGCACCATACGCAGCTTGATTACCAGCTGGTCCATAAGTTCCTGTGCTTCGGCTTCCGTAATCATGCCTGCTGCCAAATCACGTTCGATATAGATATCCAGGAACGTGCTCACGCGGCCGATGGACATAGCTGCACCATTCTGTTCCTTAACGGAAGCCAGATAACCGAAGTACACCCACTGCACAGCTTCACGGGCATCCTTTGCCGGAGCACTGATATCAAAGCCATAGCTCTGTGCCATGGTCTTGAGGTCATTTAACGCCTTAATCTGCTGCGCAATCTCACTGCGGGCACGCATTTTCTCGGCGTCCATATCTCCGCTGTACATTTCTTCCTTATCCTGTTTTTTCTGTTCAATCAGGAAGTCCACACCATACAGCGCCACACGGCGATAATCGCCAATGATGCGGCCGCGGCCATAGGCATCCGGCAGACCAGTCAAAAGCCCTAAGTGACGCGCCTTGCGCATTTCCGGCGTGTAAAGTTCAAATACCGCTTCATTATGGGTCTTTACATGTTTGGAATAGATTTCCGTTATCTTATCGCTGACCTTGTAGCCGTATTCTGCAGCCGCCTGCTGTGCCATGCGCAGACCGCCGTTAACAATCAGACCGCGCTTTAAGGGCGCGTCGAGCTGCAAGCCCACAATGGATTCATGTTCTTTGTCGATATAACCGGGAGCATGCGAAACCGTCGTGGAAACCTTTTCCGTATCCACATCCAAAACGCCGCCCTTCTGACGTTCCTCAGCCAACAGGCGCTTGCACTCATCCCAGACTGCGGTGGTGTTTTCCGTAGCGGAAGCCAAAAAATCTGCTGCACCTTCATAGGGCGTGTAGTTTTTCTGAATAAAGTCACGCACATCAATCTTCGTCTGCCACTTACCGGGACGGAATCCCTGCCACATTTCTTTCATTACGTCAATCCTCCTGTTTTCTGCCTGGAAATACAAAACCGCCTGAGCAATGCATCCGCACTCTGCCCAGGCGGTCAGCTATCCAAACATAGGTACAGTACCTCGTGGTAATCCACTAATCCGCCAGTCCTGCACCTGTTCTTATTACCTGCTACTAATTATAACGAGTATCTTTTATCCTGTCAATATCCGGATTTATTGAATAATCCTATACCAACATAGGCCGGGCTTAACCAACGCTTGTACGCTGTGCAGCTTCCACAGCATCCGAAAGCGCCGTATTGTACCCTTCGTTAAAGCCCGTCTGATAACCATCATACTCACAGCTAGCACCATAGTCCCGCAGAAGATTCAATATGTCCTCCAACTGGTCTTCCGTCCATTCACTCATGGCGCACAGCGTTCCCAGCCGTTCGATACATGCCAATTCCTTCCCCTGCGTATCCATTGTCATAAGCAAAGCCTCCTTACCAAATCCCTGCATCCCCTCAGGAAATAACACACTTACGACAGTATAGCATGGTAAATTTTTTAGCACCAGTCTTGACTTTTCCCCGCTTTTTTCTCTCCCTTATGGTTCTAAGAAGAAAATTTTTTCCTGCCAAAAAGCAAAAAAAAATCAAAAAACAGCACCCCACAAGCTTTCCCTGTGAGGTGCTGTCTTTATGCCATTACAGCTAAATAACGCGTCATTGCCTGTTCCATCATATATTCATAGCACCGGAAAAGGTTATCCAATACCGAATGATTTTCCTGACAACGTTTCTGATGAAAGAATGCCTGTATCGCCTGACGAGCAGCGATATCGTCTTCATCATAAATGTCCATCAACAAGCTCTTGCTGATCGCATGGTTGCGGCTTTTTTCCTCGGACATGGGCGACAACAACAACTGATACAGCCTGGATATCCGATTAGAAAAATCCTTGACATCTTTAGCTGGGTATTTCTTGAAGTGAATGGACAAAATCTGCCCGACGAGCATCTTCATATCCTCCCACTTGTCCTCATTCATTACCCAGCGTTTCTGATGGCGCAAATCTTTCTCGATATACGCATAGGCCCTCAATCGCTCTGCCCAGGAAGTTGACAACAGCCATCGATAAAAATTCTCCAAAGTAATCCCTCACTTTCTCAGCGACTACCTGACTTCTTATCTTATCGATTCCAGCTCCAACTGAAACCGCTGTTGTCTGACGGTTTCATCTCCTCCTTAACTCTCTAATTTCATTCTACACTAATATGTTAATTTTCGCAATAGTTAATCACTGTATACTTAAAAAAAACGCCACCACAGGGATGACGTTTTCCGCAATTATTTATACTCTGCCGCTAATTTTTTGAATAGGGGCAGGGATTTTTCAATGGTTTCGGTCTTTATGCAATAGGCAGCACGGAAATACCCTGGGCAGCCGAAGTCTGTGCCCGGCACCAGCAGTAGGTCATATTTCTGTGCCCTTTTGCAGAACGCATAATCATCTTCTTCAAGACACTTCGGGAACAGGTAGAAAGCTCCCTGCGGCTTTACACAGTCAAAGCCGGCATCAATAAGCCCCTGATAAAGGAGCTGACCATTTTTGACATAGGTACTGATATCCGAAGGCTTATCGGCGCAGCGTCCCACCACCAACTGCCAGAGGGAAGGCGCATTTACATGGGTCAGCACGCGGGCGGCACCGGCAACAGCACCATAGACTTTTTCAAAGTCAGCCACGCTGTCCGGCACGACGATATAACCGATACGCTCACCGGGCAGGGAGAAGGATTTGCTGTAGGAATAGCAGACCAATGTGTTGGCGTAGTATTTCGGAATATAGGGTACCATATACCCTTCAAACGCGATTTCCCGATAGGGTTCATCGGCGATGATAAAGATGGGATGATTGTATTCTTTTTCCTTGGCCTGCAGGATTTCCGCCAGTTTCTTAATCGTTGCTTCCGAATACACCGCACCGCTGGGATTGTTGGGGCTGTTGACAATAACGGCCTTAGTATGATTAGTCACCAGTTTTTCAAAGGCTGCAAAGTCAATCTGCCAGTCCTCCGGCTGAGCAGGCACGACTACCAATTTGCCACCAACGGATTCTACAAAAGCCCGATATTCCGGGAAGAACGGGGCAAAGGTGATGTATTCGTCTTCCGGCTGGGACAGGGCCTTGAAACAAATGGTAATGGATGCGGCTGCGCCAGCCGTCATAAACAGATTTTTTTCCGTAATATTCATGCCAAAGCGGCTGTTGATGCTGTCAGCCAGCGCCTTGCGCACCTGCGGATTACCCGGTGCCACCGTATATCCATGAATGGCCGCAGGCTCCATATTGGTCAGAATATCTATGGCCGCATCTTTGATAAAGCCCGGCGTAGGTACATTGGGATTGCCCAGGCTGAAATCGTAGACATTTTCCTCCCCTACTTCAGTAGCCCGCTTTCTGCCAAATTCAAAGATGGTGCGAATCGTAGATTTTTTCGTACCCAGTTCATACATTTTGCTGTTAACCATAGGGATTACCTCGCTTATAAGTGAATATTGTATTTATTGACGAAACACTGTTTACATATTATCATATTTTTTCTGTGAAATCTACTTTAAATGTGCGTAAATCACGACATCCATATCAAATACCCTTTTTTAGCGTCAAAGAAATATCTTTTATAAACACCTATTGACACAATAGGTGTAATGTTGTAATATAACAACATCATGAACTGACCAAACAAATTGGAGGTTCCGAAAAGTGCCCTATACAGGGTAGTTTGATATGCTCCCCCTATGAGAGACAGTAAAAAATAAAACTGTCATCATAGGGGGATTTTTCTATGCCAAACAAACAGAAAGTAGCAATGGAAGAAAAAG
>CADBYQ010000104.1 GCA_902798865.1 Pseudoselenomonas ruminantium
CGGTGGCTTGAAAATCATGCGCTTGCTGGTTCTGTTTCGCCTGTCCTGGGCCGAATTGCGCCGCACCCTGCACCCGCGGATGGTGATAGCCGTAAAAATTGATGGCCTGCCTGTTCCCGATAAAATCATCGGGCGGATTATGGCCTTTTTCTTCCTTTATATGTTGGTGTTTATTGTCTTTGCGCTTATCCTTTCCCTGTCGGGCATCAGCATTATGCAGGCGTTGAGCCTGGCGGCAGGCTGCCTTACGAGTACCGGTGCCTCCAGCGCCCTCTTCGGTTTGTCTAATCTGCATATTTTGCCGGACTGGGCAAAAGTAGTTTGTACCATGTTGATGATTCTGGGGCGGGTAGAGATTTTTTCCTTCTTGGTGCTTTTGGACATGGGACGGCGCAGTATGCAAAAGAGGTGGTAAAAAGGGATGGACAAACGCATCATTTATTATGTGCTGGGACGGCTGGTGATGGCGGAAACCATCACCATGCTTATCCCTTTTGCCATTGCGCTGGGGAATTGGGAATCCAGCGTTCCCGGCTTTGCGGTAGCCTTGGGGCTCAGCGCCTCGGTGGGGCTGGTGTTGCAGGCTAACGGCCGCAAGCGCGAAAAGGATTTATCCATGCGGGAGGGGCTGGCCATTACCGGCTTTGGCTGGGCTTTAGCGACTTCTTTGGGTATGCTGCCCTATGTCTGCGGCGGTTATTTGAATGCCCTGGATGCCGTGTTTGAAAGCATTTCAGGCTTTACCGGCACCGGAGCTACGGTGTTTAACAGCCTTGCGGGACTGCCTGCAAGCATTCTCTTTTGGCGTATGATGACGCATTGGTTTGGTGGCTTGGGCATTATCGTGATTTTTATTGCCCTGCTGCCGCAGACGGGACAGAGTACCGTCCTGATGTACAATGCCGAAACAACCGGTCCCACAGAGGAACGGGTGCTGCCCCGCTTGCGGGATATGACCAAGGTGTTGTTTAAAATCTATCTGCTGTTTACCTTTATCGCCACGGTCGTCTATATGCTTTGCGGGCTGACGTTTTACGAGGCGTTAACCCATGCCATGAGCACCATTGGTGCGGGCGGGTTCTCCACCTATGATGAAAGTGCCATGCATTTTGACAGCCCGGCATTCGAGTGGTGCATGACGTTCTTTATGATTCTGGCGGGGGGAAACTTCGGCTTGTATTACCGTATTTGGCAAAAGGGGCCGGGCGTAATTAAGCGCAATTCGGAGTTCAAGGCCTATATGTGGATTTTGGGGATAGCGATTTTGTTGATTTTTCTCAACCTTATGGCGACCATGCCCTTTGCGGCAGGCGACGCCCTGCGTTATGCGGCGTTTCAGGTCGGCTCACTGTCGACAACCGGCTTTGTGTCGGCGGACTTTGAACAGTGGCCGCCGTTCAGCAAGGGGATAATCCTCCTGCTCATGCTGTGCGGCGGGTGTGCCGGTTCTACGGCCAGCGGCTTAAAAGTCGTGCGCGTATTGCTGCTGCTCAAAAACGCCTGGGCGGTGGTACATCAGAAACTTTCGCCGCGACGGGTGGTGGAAGTACGCCTGAATGGCTCGCCGGTCAGCGAGGAAACCCTTTTACGGGTTGGGCAGTTCTTCTTCCTGTTCATCTTTTTTATCGCCCTGTGGGCCTTTTTGCTGACCTTGGACGGGATAACGGTTTTTGACGCGCTCGGCCTCAGTGTATCGACGATGGGCAATATCGGCCCGGCCTTCGGTATTGCCGGAGCAACCTGCACCTATGCAGGCTTATCGGTGTTCAGCAAGAGCATTTTGTGCATTTCCATGTTGCTCGGTCGTTTGGAGATGTTTACCCTGCTCGTTATGCTGACGCCGGATTTTTGGCAGAAAGGAAATCGGTGGTAAGTTCAGATGGATATGATGAATAATTTTTGGGTGGCAGTGGGGGCTGTTGTGCCATTGTTTACCCTGCTCGTTATGGGGCTGATTATCAAACGGCTCAAATTGATGACCGATTCGGAACTTGCTCATACCAACCGGATGGTCTTTACCTTGTTCTTTTTCTGTATGATGTTTTATAACATCTATACTACGGATTTAGCGCATACGGTACGTCCTTATCTGATGTTGTTTGGCGGCATGGGTGTTTTGTTGGTCTGCTTGCTGAGCGCAGGTTTGGTTTGCTTTTTTGACAAGGACAACCGTCATCGGGGGGCGATGATACAGGCGATTTTCCGCAGTAATTTCGTCCTGTTCGGCATCCCGATTGTCGGCAATATCTTTGGGGATTCGGCACTGGCAATTCCCACAATGATGATTGCCGTGATTGTGCCCATCTATAATGTGCTGGCGGTGTTTGTGCTGGAAACCTTTCGTGGCGGCCGGTTTGCCCTGTGGCCGATTCTTCGAGGCGTGTTGAAAAATCCCATGATTATGGGGGCAATTGTGGCAGTGATTTTGCGGCTGATTGACTTTCCCATGCCAAAGTCGGTGTTGAAGGGAATTGGGCAGGTGGCGGCGGCCACTACGCCTGTTGCCTTGATTATTTTGGGGGCGTCCTTTAAAGGTGGGAGCTTTCATAATCACTTGCCGCAGTTAGTGAGCTGCGTAACGGCCAGACTCGTTATTGTGCCGGCGGTGGTTTTGAGTTTGGCCATTTATTTGGGCTTTCGGGATATTGAGTTGGTTACGCTGCTGGCGATTTTTGCCTCGCCCTGCGCGGTGGCCAGCTTTGCCATGGCACAGCAGATGGGCAGTGATGCGGATTTGGCAGGGAACTGCGTGGTGTATACGACGGGGCTTTCATGCTTTACGATATTCTGCTGGGTGTTTGTGTTGAAGACGCTAGGTTTGTTCTAACATCGTGGCGGAAAGGCATAACCAGTCACCGCGCTTGTTAGATTTTTAATCGAAAATTAATCCGATTCTAAAGACATTCAAAGGTTGACTATATATACTATAAATATAGTTAACCTTTGTTTCGTTTAAGGAAGAATGTCAAGTGAGATGGGAGCGATAGAAATGAAAGGTTTGAAGTGGCAGAAATTCGTGGGCGGCGTGATGGCTGGTTTGATGACCTTCAGCATTATAGGCACTACCCTCGCAGTGCCGGCTTATGCAGCAAGCCATGATTCATCCTGGAGTAAGCGGGAACATCGTCAGGACGTGCATAAGGAAATGCGCCGCCATCAGGAGAAACAGGATAAAATTCGTGAGGAGCGGCGCAAAGAAGATGCCCGCCATCAGGAAAAAGTGCGTCAGCTGAAACATGAAAAAGAACGGCATGAGCGGGAGCGGTACGAAAGAGAGCGCCGTGAAAGATGGGAACGGGAGCATAACAAACGCTCTGCCCATGATCGTTACCGCAGAGCAAGAGAGCGTGAGAAAGCCGCAGAAGAACAGCGCAAGCATGATGAAAAAGTGCAGCGCAATCAAAAAATCGCGGCTGCGGCCATTGGTGCGATTATCGGTGCGGTAATTGCAAAAAATACCTGATATAGAAGAAATAATGAACGCCTGTGGCATTTTGTCACAGGCGTTTTTGCAAATGTAGTAAGAATACAGAATACTTCTAGGAAAACTATCCACATTACAACTGTAAAGTTGTATACTTGTGGTGGGTCGAAGAAGGAGGATTGATTCTGTATGAAAAAGTATTTAGGAATGTTTATTGGACTTATGGTTTGGGGCGGTTTGCTCTATTTGCAGGGGACACCTGCAATAACAGAGGAGATTGCGGAAGAAGCGGTGGTCGCCGCTCATCCGGACACGCAGTTCTGTGAGGTGGAACACCAGGGCAGCGAGTTCCGAGTTGCCTATGTGACCAATGATCTGCAGCAGGGCAAAGTTACGCTGGCCAGTGATGGACATATCGTCAGCGTGCAGTAAATGTCAGATGAAATAAGGCGCATCAGCTCAAGATGAGTTGGTGCGCCTTATTGTGATTGTATTTATGAAGTATGTGCCAAATAATATTTTTTTACCTTTTGCAGATTGTAGAGCAGAACCGCAGAGATAACGGCGCCGGCAAGGGTAGAAATCAGGAAGGGAACAATATAGGCATAGAAGGCAATATTGCCGGCATTTTGTCCCAAGAACAAAATCGCTAACGGATAGGCACATAAACCACCAAAAATGCCTGTTCCCAGGACTTCGCCGCAAAGGGCAGCGATGATGCTGTGGGAATATTTATAGGCCAGGCCGCAGAGCAGTGCTCCGCACATACTGCCCGGAAAGGCCAAAATACTGCCAAGTCCGAAAATATTGCGCAGCAAAGAGGCGCAAAAGGCTGTGCCTACAGCGTACCATGGTCCGAGCAGGACGCCGCAGAGAATGTTGACCATGTGCTGGATGGGCGCGCATTTACTGCCTAGCACAGGGAAGGAAAAGAGACTGCCGACTACCGCTACAGCACAAAAGACACTGGCCATAACCAATTTTTTTGTATGTGTATCCATATCAGTGTACCTCCGCTTCGATGGGCTTATGTTGGGGGCGCAGGGCGTTGACTGCTGCGCACAGGGCCATAGTTATCAGCATGGCGGGCAGGGTACTGCCGATGGGCAGGTCGGCCTGCATGAGCAGGCGGTAGAGCAGGAAGCCGACTAACCACAGAAAGAGATTATGCCGGGAAAAGGCGGTCTGCTCGTAATGTCTGCCTGTGATGAAATAGTCTGCCAGCTGAATGGCAATCATCGGCGCAAAGACCGAGCCGATAAAGTACAGAAACTCGGTAAAATCCAGCAGGGGCAGGGCGATGGCGCCTGCTGTGCCGAGGATGGTGACGAGCAGGGCAATGCTTTTTTCGTTCAAGCGGCTGGCTGCGGATTTGCTGGAGACGCCTGCTGAATAGGCGTCCAAAAAGGTCGTGGTCACGGTGGACAGCAGGATAATCACAAGTCCGGCTATCCCCAGCCCGGATTTTGCCATTACCTGCGCAATATCACTTTCGCCAAAGGTCAGGGCAGCGCCCAGGCCGATGATGTACATCCAGCAGCTGACCAGACCGTAGATGGTGGTGCTTACGGCCGTAGCTTTTACTGGCTCGGCGGCTTTGCGGGTGTAGTCGCTGATTAAGGGCAGCCAGGAAAGGGGCATGGCAATGGATAATTCCAACGCCAATGCAAAGCTGAGCGGTTCTCCCGGCAGTGCTGCTGCGGTGTTGCCGCTATACAAGCCTGTGCTCAAGAGAATGGTCAATAGCAGCAAAGCACCCATGGCGAAAACATTCAGCCTGCCTAAATTTTTGCGGCCCAAGGCAATCCAGAGCATGATTAAAAGGCCTAAAAGCAGACACCAAAGTGTTTGTCCGGTGCCAAACAGGGTACTGGCGGCAAGTCCGCCCTCGTAAATCATAATGCCCGTCCAGCCTAAAAGCTGCACGATATTCAGTAGGGCGAATAGTCGCCCTCCCTGCTCGCCAAAGCTCATCTTGACGGTTTCCATAGCGCTTTTGCCGGTTTTGCCGCCGATGATTCCGGCGCCAAAGAGCAAGGCACAGCCAATGACATGGCCCAGCAGGATGGCGATAAGGCCCTGCTGAAATCCCAGCGGTGCAAAGTACGTGCCGGTCTGCATCTCGGCGATGGAGAGCGCCGCCCCAAACCAAATCAGACCATTTTCCCATAGTGAGGTTCCTTTTGTCGAAGCTGTCAAATGAATTCCACCTTTCTACAACAAAAAGCAGGAGACGCCGTAAGCATCTCCTGCAACAAACTCTCAGTATGACTTCCTACGGCGGCATTACCCGCATCAGGTTAAAGGGTCGAAGTTCGATTACTTCCTCTCAGCCTGCTGATACAAGCTCCCCTGTTTGATTTTCACCGTTATTATATACAATTTTGGACGGAAATTCAAGTCAAATCCACATATGGCGCAGACACATGGCGATAAAGCAGACCACGGACACGCCGAAGGTAAAGTATTCCACGCATTTTACCGGATAGGCATAGTGCAGGGGAATATCCATTACCCTGGGTACATTGCTGGCCAATAGCGATGCCGCTATGGACACATAAAGAAGCACGTTGACAATGGGCAGGGTAAGATGGGCAGAGAACGCCCGGATTAAAAGATATACCGCAAAGGCGATGAAAAAGTAGGCAATTTTGTCTCCGTGTAATTTCATGTTCATATTATCACTTCCTTGTTATAGCAGGTAATCAGGGTAATTATAGGTACTACTTCGCGATGGGACGAAGTTTTTCCTGCAATTAGCAGATAATTTGCAAATTTTATTTTGTTGCGAGAATGATATATAATGTAGAAAAGGATACAGTTTTGTCTTGACTTATTTGTAATATGTGCTAAAGTGTTAACATATTATTTTACTAGGTTTTATAAATTATCTACACACAGAAAGAAGGAATTATTATGGCAGAAAAAAACAAGACCGTGGAAGCGGCGCGGGAAGAAGCCCTGCGTGCGCATAATCCCAAAGCCAGCCGCAAACAGCTTGTCCTGTGGTTTGGTGCGCTGATTGTCGGCGGCTTTTTGGGCTTTTTGGGCATTGCGCCGTTAAATGAGCTGTTTAATTTTATCGCGACGGTATTTACCCGTCTGTTCCAGTTTATCGCGGTACCGACTATCGCCTTGGCGGTGATTACCACCTTGGCGGCGTTGGGCGGTCAGAAGGAAACGGGACGGATTTTTGCCCGGGCGGTAAGCTACACCTTCCTGACCACTTTGGCGGCAGCTTTCGTGGGGTTGGGGCTGTATCTTTGGATTGCACCGGGCAATCTGCCTGCTGACATCGTTGGCGCAGGCGTAAGCGCTGTACCGATGGATAAGGTGGGCAAGCTGACTTATTATGACCATATTCTGTCGGTCATTCCGAATAACGTGTTGCAACCGTTTTTGGCAGGCAATGTACTCTCGGTTATGCTGATTGCCGCATCCGTTGGTTTGGGGCTGGCGTTCATGCCCAAGACGGAAAACCGTGAAGTGTTGTTAAAGGGGCTGCATGGCTTGCAGGAACTTCTGTTCACGTTGATTCGGGCAATTCTGTGGGCGCTCCCTTTGGGTATTCTGGCCTTTGCCGGTCAGCTCTCTGCGCAGATTGAAGCTGGTGTGATTGTCGGGGCGCTCAGCCAGTATGTGGCTGTGGTCATGGGCGGCAATCTTTTGCAGATGTTCGTCGTTCTGCCGCTCTTTTTGTTGGTGCGTGGCCTCAACCCGCTGGATGTATTCCGCAAGATGTCCCCGGCGATTGCCGTGGCACTCTTTACGAAAAGCTCCGCAGGAACCCTGCCGGTTACTTTGGCTACGGCTGAGCAGAATTTGAAGGTCAATCCGCGTGTGTCCCGTTTCGTGCTGCCGATTTGCACGACGATTAATATGAACGGCTGTGCCGCCTTTATTTTGGTTACTTCGCTGTTTGTCATGCAGAATGCCGGTTTTGAACTGACGCTGGGCACCATGATTGCCTGGGTATTTATCGCGGTGCTGGCGGCCATCGGCAATGCCGGTGTGCGGAAAATGTCTGGTCAGATGCCAGCGTTTGCGCAATGACCAATCACGATTTGGCCGGTGAGCTGGAACCCAGCCCGGCTGTACAGAATTAAGGTGTGAAATATGGGAAAAAGGCAAAAAATGGCGGCCTTTTTGCTAATCCTTATCGTCTGCCTGTGTGCTGGCTGCGGCGAGCAGCAGGTGAAAAAGAGTGAACTCATTTTGGATACAGCGGTAACGCTTACCGCAGAGGGCGCAGATGCGCAGGCCGCCATTGATGAAAGTATGGCCCGGTTGAAAACGATTGACAGCATGGTCAATCCGAACGTACCGGACAGTGATGTAAACAAGCTGGCCCAGCTGGCTGGCACAGGCAAATGGGTCAGCCTGCAGCCGGATGTTTACAAAATATTGGCGACAGCGCAGGACTATGCGGTCAAAACCAATGGGGCATTTGATGTAACCACGAAACCACTAGTTGACCTCTGGGGCATTGGCACCGACCATGCCAAAGTGCCATCGCCTGCAGAACTGGCTGCGGCGCAGAAACTGGTCGGCTGGCAAAAACTGGAACTCAATGAAGAAAAGCAGGCTGCCCGCTTGCAGGAAAAAGGCATGGGCGTGGACTTAGGCGGTATCGCCAAAGGCTTTGCCGTAGATGAAGTCCGGAAAATCTATGCCAAATACGGCATAGAAAATGGCCTGATTAACCTCGGCGGCAGTTCCTTGTATGCCTTGGGCGTGAACAAGGAACAGACCGCTTGGCGCATTGGCATCCGCCACCCGCGCAAGGAAGATGCGCAGGAAAAAATGGCGGTACTGCCCTTAAAAGATACGGCGCTTTCTACATCGGGCGATTATGAGCGCTTCTTTGAGGCTGGCGGTGTGCGCTATCATCATATTATTGATCCGCGCACCGGACGTCCAGCGCAGAGTGGTGCCATTAGCGTTACGATTGTGGCGGACAGCAGCGTGCCGGATGGCGGAATGTTGACGGATTTACTGACCACAGCAGTTTTTGTGCTGGGGCCGGAACAGGGGATTCACTTTTTACAAGCAATGCCTCATGGTATAAAGGGGGCAATTGTCGATGGCCGCTATCAGCTTTGGACAACGGGCGATATGGCCAAAGAACTGGAAGATGTGTCCAAGGATTTCCAATTTTGGCAGGGCAGTGGGGAGTTGCAGTGATGGACAAAGCATTACAGATGAAAGTAGACAAATTACAATTCCTGCTCAAAAGCTACGGCGGTGTGGCCGTAGCTTTTTCGGCAGGTGTGGATTCGACTGTGCTGTTGAAGGCGGCTAAGGAAACTTTGGGAACCGAACAGGTAATGGCGCTGACGGTACAGAGTTCGCTGATGCCGGCTTCTGATGTGGAAGATGCGGTAATTTTTTGCCGTGAGGAAGGCATCCGGCATGAGGTGGTTCAGGTTGACCCGTTGATTTACTACGATGTGCGTACGAATCCGCCGCAGCGCTGTTATTATTGTAAGCGGCTGATTTTTGGTAAATTGCGGGAGATTGCCGGGCAGAAAGGCATTGTTCACCTGTTGGATGGTTCCAATGTGGATGATGGCCAGGACTATCGCCCCGGCAGACAGGCGCTGCGGGAGCTAGGGGTTCTGAGTCCGTTGTTGGAGGCAGGACTTACCAAAGCGGATATTCGGGCGTATGCCAAGGAGCTGGGGCTAAGCGTTGCGCAGAAACCTTCTGCAGCGTGCCTGGCCTCCCGCGTTCCCTATGGCGAGGTATTGTCCAGCGAAAAACTGCAGCGCATAGAACAGGCCGAAAAATTCCTTCATATTTACTCAGTTACGGGTGCGCAGCCATGAGGATATGGCCCGCTTGGAACTGTTGCCGGAGGATATTGAGCGGTTTATGGCCGACGGAACATATCAAAAAGCCGTTGTTAAATTAAAGGAACTGGGGTTTGCCTATGTAACACTGGATTTGGAAGGGTATCGCATGGGCAGTATGAATGAAGTATTGAAGGGATAGAAAAATGCCGAAAAGCAATCTGACCACCCTGTGCTATATCGAGCATGATGGCAAGTATCTGATGATGCATCGGGTGAAAAAGGAACACGATATCAACAAGGATAAATGGGTGGGGATTGGCGGCCACTTTGAAGCCGACGAATCCCCGGAGGAATGCCTGCTGCGGGAGGCCAGGGAAGAAACCGGACTTACGCTTACCGAGTATAAACAGCGGGGCATTATCACCTTCATGTCCGACAAATGGCCGACGGAATATATGTTCCTCTACACCGCCACGGGCTATGAGGGGGAAATCGGTGCGTGCAATGAAGGCGTGCTGGAGTGGATTGCAAAGGAGAAGGTTTATGAGCTGCCGCTTTGGGAAGGGGATAAGATTTTCTTCCGGCTGATGGAGGAGAATCGGCCCCATTTCTCGCTGAAGCTTCGGTATGTGGGGGAAGAATTGGTGGAAGCGGTACTGGATGGACAATCGCTGCTTTAACTTTTGGTTTACATCATAGTAAAAAGACGCCCGCCGGCTGGCAATAGTTTTCTTTCGCTTAGACAGGCTTGTCAAACGCTGCAGAAAACTATCGCCAGTCGGCGGGCTTTGTGCGTGGAAGAAGTTCACCTCCCCTTATTTTCGTGCTTTTGCCGGTATTATTCCTGCCGCGGAGAAGATGGCGAAACAGAGCAGGGCGATTTGCAGGTTTTGTAGGAGCGTTTCGCGTGGGGCGCAATCTGCCCACTGGAGCGACAGGACTAAATTCATGATGGCTACGCTGAGTACCTGACCGAACAGGCGGGTAGTGCTCAGCAGGCTGGCGGCGAGGCTGTAGTGTTTTTTCTCGACAGAACTCATGATGGCGTTGTTGTTCGGAGCGGCGAACAGGGCAAAGCCGATGCCGGTGATGATGAGCATGGGAATGAGCAGATAGAGGGATAGATTGTGAACCGTCAGCGCAAAGCCGGCTAAGCCGATGGTGATGACCACCATGCCCCAGGCGGCAATCCTGGTCGGGGCGTATTTATCCGACAGTTTGCCCATTAATGGAGACAGGCTGGCCATGATAATGGGCTGGGCGAGCAGAATCAGCCCCGCACTGCGGGAAGTCAGGCCCAGAATGGACTGCAGGTAGAGCGACAGCAATAAACTGGTGGCAAAGGTGGCACAGTAGTTGAGCAGCGCCGCCAGACAGGACAGGGAAAAGGGCCGGTTGATAAACAGCAGGTTTATCGGCAGCAAGGGATTTTCCGTGTGCAGTTCATAGCGGATAAATATACCGAACAGCAGCAGGCCTGCCAATAAGATGGCGGGAGCAACCGGTTCTGCGAGCAACTGGGAAAGACCATAGATAATGAGGAGAATGGCGCCGCCGTAAAGGAGGGCGCCTTTTTTGTCCCATTCGGGGCGGCTGTCCTCAACCCATTCTTCCTGTAAAGTTTGGCGGGCGGTGAGAAAGGCGATGGTGCCTAAAATGGCCAATACGATAAATATGCTTTGCCAGCCGTAATAATAGTTGAGAAAACCGCCGACTGCCGGCCCTAGTGTAAGCCCGGTGTAGACCACGGCGACATTCCAGCCCATCGCCCAGCCGCGGCGCTCCTTGGGGATAACCAGGGTCAGGATGGACATGGAGGTGGCAAAGGTCATGGCCGAACCAATTCCCTGCGCCGCGCGGGCGGCAATGAGCAAGGGCAGGTTTGGGGCAAAGCAGGCGGCAAGGGAGGTGGCGGCAAAGATGCCGTTGCCCATGATAAAAAAATACCGCTTGCCATAGCGGTCAGCCAGCTTGCCAAAAGGCAGCAAAACCACAATGGCGGACAGCAGAAAACTACCCAGTACCCAGCCCAATTGCGCTGGGCTGGCTCCATATTCCGCACCCAAAGAAGGCAGCGCCAGATTCAGCACCACGCAGACCGCGAGAATGCCTCCCGCACCCGGCGCCGTCTTCGGTGCCGGCAGCGCGCTCGCTTTGTTGTCTGCTGCCTGCTTTGCTGCGCCGGCTTCTGCCGGTATCACTGGTGCCGTCAGGAAGAGACGGCTCCATCAGAGCCGCCCCCTCCCAGTGTTCAGATCCGGATTCCGCAATTGTCTCCACAACGCGTCCGAACCTGTCTATTTTTTCAATCGAGAGAATTCTGTTCAATCCTCATCTCCTGTCGTCTCTTCCTTCCGGTCATCCGCCTCCGC
>CADBYQ010000105.1 GCA_902798865.1 Pseudoselenomonas ruminantium
TCCTGCACGAAGCGGACTACTGCAGATAAGAGTGTGCTGGCCATGACTTCGTTGATTATATTCTTTTTGGTCCGGGATGGTGTGACGGTCAAGAAAGCCTGCATGTCTGCATGGAAGATTGCAGATAAATTCAATGACCCCATTATCCAGTCCATTTCCAATGCCCTGATGGCTGCGGAAAAGCCGAAGATTCGCGGAAAATTGGTGGCGGGATTTTTATCCTCGCAAAAGCTGCAGGATAAATTGAGTTTGGCCATTTATCTCAACCTGATTAAGATGGAAGATACATTTCGTGCGCATATGCAGGAACTCAGCAAGCAGCCGGATAATGAAACACGCATTATGGGGGCGGCTTTTGCTGGCGCAGTTTACGGACTGAAGGAGGTAAGCACTGCAGGTAAGCCGGCGGTATGACCGGATAGCGTGGATAATATTTTCTTATGGTAAAATTAATATATATATGGTAAAATACTGATTGTGAGTTAATTCACATCGTTATGTTAACTGCATAGGAAGGAACAGGTGCAAGCCGGCGCACATCCGGCTGCTGAAAAGAGAAGCTGGTTAAAGGCCAGCGCGGTCCCGCCACTGTAAGGGGAGCGAACCTGCATAGTTAAGTCACTGAAAGCCATGCTTTTGGGAAGGCGCAGGGGAGCAATGAACCGAGTCAGGAGAACTGCCTGTTTGACAATCACCGTAGCAGCTGTTGGGAGGCTGCTGAACCTGCGAGCGATGGGAAGGGGATTTCGTCTTTTGAGATGGGAGCATCTTTCTGCGCTTTTTGCAGAGAGGTGCTTTTTCTGATGCAGGGGAGTATTTAGGGAGGTTTTTTATTTATGAAAAACTGGCAGAAAATGTTAGCAGCAGCTATCGCCTGCGGGGCAGCGTTCTCCGCAAGCTATGTACCGGCAGAAGCAGCTTATCAGCTCAATGAGGAAGTCAAGGCTCCGACCAAGGCGCTGAAGCAGGCTTCGGAAATCGGCGTGCTGAAGAACGAAAACCCGGCTATGGCTAATAAGGCCAACAAGGACGCCATTGTGGTAATGACTTTTGGTACGACTTATAAAGACACCCGTGCCAAGACCATCGATGCTACGGTAAAGGCCATTCAGGCTAAGCATCCGAATACCAAGGTGGTAACGGCGTATACTTCCCATATCATCATTAACCGCGTGAAGAAGAATGAAGGCATTACCTTCCCGACGCCGGAAGAAGCGCTGGAACAGCTGAAAAAAGAAGGTTACACCCGTGTGGCTCTGGCTACGCTCGACGTAATTCCGGGCATGGAATACAAACTATAAAGACCAGTTCAAGAAGATGACGCTGGGTACTTCTCTGATGTATTGGCAGGGTCAGGAAGAACAGGCTGATGATGTGGCCGAAACCATCAAGGCGCTGTCCACTCAGTTCCCGAAACAGGGCAAGGATGATGCTATCCTGATTCTGGCTCATGGTACGCCCCATGTGACCAATGCTTACTATTCCGTAATTCAGGCTAAGCTTGACGAAGCTGGTTACAAGAACGTTTACGTTTATACGGTAGAAGGCTGGCCGAACCTCGAAACAGTTATGCCCAAGCTCAAGAAGAACGGCATCAAGAACATCACCCTCATGCCGATGATGATGGTTGCTGGTGACCATGCCAATAACGATATGGCCGGTAAGGAAGAAGACTCCCATAAGTCCATTCTGGAAAAGGCTGGTTACAAGGTTGATGCCTACATTCACGGCATTGGCGAAAACAAAGCCATTCGTGACCTCTATGTAAAACGGGCTGAAGATGCCTGGAATGCATTAGAAAAATAAGATTTTACCATATTCATCTATATTCATCACTGTGCTAAGCCGTCTGCCCTGCCTGAACGATTGGGGCGGGCGGCTTAAACACACTTAGGAGTATTTGACAGGTGATAGTCAGCATAGTATGATAGGCTAAGACACTATTGTATGGAGGTTTTTGATTCATGAGTGGAATCTTTTATGGTATCGGCGTAGGTCCTGGCGACCCGGAGCTTTTGACGGTAAAGGCGATTAAGGCCATTGAAAAGGTGGATGTACTCATTGCACCCAAGACGGAGAAGAAGGACGGCAGTGTTGCGCTGACGGTAGCCAAGCCCTATCTCAAAAAAGATGTGGAAATCGTCTATCAGGTATTCCCCATGGTGAAGGGCTTTGCAGAAAACAGTACCGATGCCTGGGAATCCAACAAGCAGGAGATTTTGAAACTGCTGCGGGCAGGCAAGAATGTGGCTTTCCTGACCATTGGCGACCCCATGTTCTATAGTACCTATATCTATGTATTCCGTCTATTGGAAAATGAAGGCGTGGAGATTCAGACCATTCCCGGCATTCCCGCATTTGCCGCTATCGGCAGTCAGCTTGGGTACCCCATTGTGGAAGGCGATGATGTGCTCTCGATTATTCCGGCTACGGCCAGCCCGGAAAAGGTGGAAAAGGCCATGCAGGCAGCGGATAATGTGGTGCTCATGAAGGTCTACAAAAACTTTGAGGAAGTCGCGGACATGCTGGATAAAAATGAAATGGCTGAACAGGCGGTACTCGTAAGCCGTGCTGGCCTCGATGATGAAAAAATCATCTATGATGTCCTGGCCCATAAGAAGGAAAAGCTGAACTATCTCTCCACGATTTTGACGCGCAAAAAATAATAGGGGATGATGTTATGAAGCGTCAACTGTGTGCATTGTTGGCGGCGGTTATGGTATTGGCGTTCCTGCTGACCGGTTGTGGTGGTGAGCAGCAGAAGGCCGCTGACCAGTCAACTTTTGTTACGCTGACGGACGATTTGGGCCGTCAGGTGGAACTCAAGGCAAAGCCTGCCCGTATTGTGGTGACTTCCGCGTCTTTTTTGGAACCCTTGGAAGCTGTTGGTGGGGCTGATTTAGTAGTAGGCCGTCCGGATTCCAAGACGAAAATGCCGGATTATGCCAAAGATATCGCCAGTGTGGGCAAGGTCTATCAGATTGATACGGAAAAGGTACTGGCCTGCCAGCCGGATTTGGTCATCATCAACAAGGGCATGAATGAAAAGCTCGTGGATGCCTTGGAGGCCAATGGCATTAAGACGCTGGTGCTGGATATGAAAAGCTATGAGGATGTAAAGCGGGAAGTAGCAACGCTCGCTGAAGTGACTGGCAATCCGGAAAAAGGCCAGCAGCTTATCCATGATATGGACGATAAGATTGCTGCGGTCAAGAACAGTATGCCGCAAGGTACGCGGCGGGTGTCTATCATTCACAGCACGAACCAGGGATTGACGGTACAGCTCGATGGCAGTATCGCAGGTTCCGTGGCCAAGATGCTGGGCTGGGAAAATGTCGCCAGCGGCAGCAAGCCTTTGGAGAAGAACCCTGATGCTGCACCTTACAGCATGGAAACGCTCGTAGCGCAGAATCCGGAAATCATCTTTGTGACGAGCATGGGCAAGCTGGAAGCCATCAAGGCCAGCATGGAGGAAACCATGCAAGGTCCTGCCTGGCAGAGTATTCCTGCCGTGAAGAATAAGCAGGTCTACTATCTGCCACAGGAACTTTTCCTGCTCAGCCCCGGCATTCACTATCCGGAGGCAGTGGCTACAATGGCTAAATGTGTTCATCCGGACATGAAGTAAAGGACAAGATAATGAAACATGCAGATTTTTCTGCAGGCACGAAACGGCGGACGCTGATGCTTATAGCGTTGGCCGCTTTTGCCTGTTTAGGGTTGCTCATCAGCGTGGGCAAAGGCTCGGTGGATATTCCACTGACGGAGATAACCGGTTTTCTGCTCGGGGCAGGCAATAGCCCGCATGGGCAGATTATCTATAATATCCGTCTGCCCCGCAGTATTGTGGCGGCATTGGTGGGGATAAATCTCGCCCTTTCCGGGGCAATCCTGCAGGCGGTGATGAAAAACCCGCTGGCAGACCCGCATATTATCGGCATCTCCTCCGGGGCGGGCTTACTGGGGATTCTCGTCATGCTGGCCTTTCCGGGATTTGGGTATCTGGTGACGCCGGCTGCTTTTATCGGCGCCATGGGGGCGGCTCTGCTTATTTACATATTGGCCTGGAAAAATGGGATTCGTCCTATTCGAATCATTTTGGCCGGTGTGGCCGTGTCGGCGTTTTTGAGTGCGGGGATTTCAGCACTCTTAATTTTCTATAGTGACCGGGTACATAGCGCGTTGATGTGGATGGTGGGCGGCCTTTCGGCCCGCAGCTGGCCTCAGGTGGAAATGCTTTGGCCCTATACACTTATCTGCGCAGTATTGGCCCTTTTGGCCGCGCGCCATTTGAATATCCTGCAGCTGGGGGATGAACTGGCTAAAGGGCTGGGGCTGCGGGTGGGGCTGACGAGAATCCTGTTGTCGGCACTGGCGGCATTACTGGCGGCCAGCGCGGTGTCCGTGGTGGGGCTGTTGGGCTTTGTGGGGCTTATCGTACCCCATACGGCACGGCTTTTGGTTGGCTCGGATTATCGTGTGCTGCTGCCGGCGACGCTTTTGTTAGGCGCAGGCACCGTGACATTCTGTGATACCATTGCCCGTACCATTGTAGCGCCTGTGGAACTGCCGGTGGGCATCATCATGGCCGTGCTAGGCGCGCCCTTTTTCCTGTATCTGCTGAGAAGGGAGCTTTGAGGATGGAACTGAAAACAGCCAACTTAAAAGTGGCCATTGACGGCAAGGAAATCCTTCATGGCATCTCGGCTGCGTTTTCTGCGGGGCGGCGTACGGCCATTATCGGCCCCAACGGCGCAGGTAAGTCTACGCTTCTCAAGGCGCTGGCAGCTATCAATACGGATTACGCGGGCAAAGTCCTATTGGACGGGCAGGAAATCCGTCAGATGGGGCGTAAGGAAATCGCCAAGAGAATCGGCATTCTGCCGCAGGGGGCAGCAGCGCCTCCCGATACCACGGTCCAGCAGTTGGTGGATTACGGCCGCTTTCCCTATCGTAGTCTCTTTTCCCGGGATGCCAAAACCGACAGGGAAGTGGTGGAGTGGGCCATGCAGGCTACGCATGTGCAGGCGCTCTCGCAGCGTCAGGTGCAGACGCTCTCCGGCGGTGAACGGCAGCGGGTGTTCCTGGCCATGGTGCTGGCCCAGCAGCCGGAGGTTTTACTGCTCGACGAGCCGACCACTTATCTTGACATCGCCCATCAGTTGGAGGTTATGGATATTGTGGCGCGCCTTAATAGCGAGTACAAGATGACCATTATCATGGTGCTTCACGATATCAACCACGCTTTGCAATACGCCGATGAAATCATGATTGTGAAGGACGGATGCTTGAAAGCGCAGGGAATGCCCCAGGAGGTAATGACCGTTGAACGGCTGGCGGACACCTTCGGCGTCCGGGCGGATATCTTCACCAACAGTCAGGGCAAGACGGTGTTGTCGCCGATAGAACTCGTGAAATAGCATGCAGATTGACAGGTCAAATTTGACTTGTCAATTTTTTGGCCTCAACAAGTTGTCAAAAAATTTGCTAAAGATAATATTTTCCATTTGTAAATGAGAATCCTTGACAAGTGTGATTGATATGCGTTATCATAACTTAAGTAGAAATAATCTCATAATTTATCAAGTAATCTTATTAGGAGGCGTTGATTTTGACACTGAAAGACGGTAAAACCGGCATGACGCTGAAAATTCAGCAGATTGGCGATTCCGACCTCAAGGAAAGATTGATGACCATGGGACTTACCCCGGGCACGAAGGTAAAGGTACTGCGCAGTGCTCCGTTGGGTGACCCTATTGCTATCGGTGTTCGTTCTTACAATCTGGCTCTGCGTCGTGATGATGCAGCCAAGGTTCAGGTGCAGCAGGTAAACTAAATCGCAACAGTAAATACGAATGAACAGAGGAGATGTGTAAATAACAATGTCAACTTTAGCAGTAGCACTTACCGGCAACCCCAATGTGGGTAAATCCACAATTTTCAACGAGCTCACCGGTGCCCGTCAGAAAATCGGCAACTGGCCGGGGGTTACGGTAGATAAAAAAGTCGGTTACACCCGTCATAAGGACCGTGCCATTTCCATCGTGGACTTGCCGGGTACATACAGCATCAACGCCCGCTCCCCGGAAGAAAAAATCGTTATCGATTATCTCATGAACACGAAGCTTGACCTCGTGGTGGATGTGGTGGATAGTTCCAATCTCGAGCGTAACTTGTTCTTGACCATTCAGCTGCTCGAACAGGGCATTCCCCTTCTCATTGACCTCAACATGCAGGACGATGCAGAGCGCCGCGGTATCAAGGTGGACTGCCGTAAGATGGAAGATGCGCTGGGCATGCCGGTCGTAGAAACCGTGGGCTGCAGCAGCAAGAGCACCAAGAAACTTCTGGATGTCTTTACCACTACGGTGATGGCTAACTACCAGCCCAGTGACCGCGTAAAGGCACATATCGCCAAGGTGCAGGAAATCAAAGCCAGCAGCAAGAGCGAAGAGGCGAAGAACGAAGAAATCATCGAGGCACGTTATGCACTGATTGATACGGTAGTGGCTGATGCCGTAACCGCCAGCAATGTAGGTGCCAGCACCTCGGAAAAGATGGATAAATTCCTGGCTAATGGCATTTTGGCGCTGCCG
Organism: Pseudoselenomonas ruminantium; assembly: GCA_902798865.1. Classification (GTDB taxonomy): domain Bacteria; phylum Bacillota; class Negativicutes; order Selenomonadales; family Selenomonadaceae; genus Selenomonas_A; species Selenomonas_A ruminantium_L. Next base: position 6,597 of record CADBYQ010000105.1, read on the forward strand.
ATTTTCCTGGCTATCATGTATGCGGTATTTAATATCACGTTTGAATGGATTGGCCAGCCGATTGCCGATGCTTTGGATGCAGCCATCAATGAAGATTTCCTCGACTTTGCTAAGGAATCGCTGGAAGCAGCAGGCGTGGCTGATTGGATGGTATCCCTCGTCTGCGATGGTGTTATCGCCGGTGTAGGCGCTGTGCTCACCTTCGTGCCGCTGATTTTCGTGCTGTTCTTCTGCCTGTCCTTCCTCGATGGCACGGGCTATATGGCGCGTATCGCCTTCATCATGGACCCGATTATGCGCCGTTGCGGCCTCACGGGTAAAGGCGTAATGCCGCTGATGATGGGCTTTGGCTGCGCTGTGCCTGCCGTTATGGGTGCGCGCGCTTTGGATTCGGAAAAAGACCGTATGGTTTCCATTATGGTTACGCCGTTCCTGACCTGTGGTGCAAAACTGCCGATTATGGCACTCTTTGCTGCCATGTTCTTCCCGGATAATGCCGCTAATGTGGTCTTTGCGATGTACATTATCGGTGTAATCATGGCGATTGTTGCCGCCAAAATCCTCGGCAGTTCCGTATTTAAGGATGGCGGTTCCACGTTCCTGCTCGAACTTCCGCCGTATCGTATGCCGGATATGAAGACGGTTCTCTTGGAAACCTGGGATAAGGGTAAGGGTTACCTCGTCAAAGCCGGTACCATTATCTTTGCCGCTTCTGTTCTGCTGTGGGTAATGTCCAACTACAACTTCGATGGCCCCTGCGAAATCAACGAATCCATCCTGGCAACGCTGGGTAACTGGATGAGCACGCTCTTTGTGTTCCATGGCTTTGCTACCTGGGAAGCCGGCGCAGCCCTGCTCTCCGGTATCATGGCCAAGGAAACCGTGGTAGCTACTATCGGTATCCTTTATGGTGCTGATGAAGTTTCCACGGAAGCAGAAGATGCTGTGGAAACGGCAGATACCCTGCTGGAAACGGGCATGGCAACGAGCTTTACGGCTCTGTCCGCTTTTGCCTTCATGATTTTCTCGCAGCTGTACACGCCGTGCGTAACAGCTTTGGGTACGATTAAGAAAGAAGCTGGCGGTTGGAAGTGGATGGGCTTCTCCGCTGTGTATATGTTTGCTATTGCCTGGGTGGTTTCCCTGCTGGTTTACCAGATTGGCAGCCTCTTAGGTTTCTGATGGGAGGAATGACTATGGCAACCTATATTGTAGGTTTAATATTGGCTGTTGCCCTGTTCTTTGCCTTGAAACATGTATATCATAACTTTGTTTCTGGGCATAACGATTGCTGTGGCAGTGAAAGCGGCGGCTGCGGTTGTGGCTGTGCTGAGTGCCATAGCATTTCCGAAAAGAAATGAGTACATAATAACTATATAAAGTAAAGCGCTGAACGCATTGTTAAAGAGCTAACAATGCGTTCAGCGCTTTTTTTAGTGCAAAAAAAACTTCAAAATAATGCAATACTGGGGATAAAAAGTAAATTTTTTTCTTTAATGTCTTGTGGGGGGGGGCATATGTGCTAATATAATGGAGTATGTAAAAGACACGAATGAAAGGAAGAATCAATCCCATGTTCCAAGTCAAACAGACCGAAGAAATGATTAATAAAACCTTCCGGCTCCCCTCAAACCTATTGGACGAGCTGACCAAAGTAGCGGAACACGAAAAAGTGTCCGTGAATAATTTGGTGCGGCAGTGCTGTGAATATGCGTTAAGTAATATGAAAACGGAGAAATGATACATGGAAAATAATGTACAAACAGAAGAATCAATCGACTTAGGAAAATTAATGCAAATCCTGTATGACCGCCGCAAAACCGTGGGCACCATCGTGGGCGGTTGTACAGCACTGGCACTTATCGTGTCATTTGCCTTGCCCAAGACCTACGAATCCACTACGCTGGTGCAGACCAGAAGTGCTGGCAAAGATATC
>CADBYQ010000106.1 GCA_902798865.1 Pseudoselenomonas ruminantium
TGCGCCGCCCGTCAGCCGCCGTATACTGCAGACTGCCCGTGTGCGCGACCTCACCCAAAATGGCCTTTAAGAGCGTACTCTTGCCCGCCCCATTGGGGCCAATCAGCGCTGTCAGCTGTCCGCAATGCAAATGCAGGTTCACATCTTCAAAAATGGTCAGATTGCCAATTTTGACACGAAAATCTTCGATTTTTGTACAACACAATTTGGCACAATCACTACAGGATGATGCCCTATGGTGCATAATATTCTTAAACAATATTCCCGCTCCATATCCAAACGATTCTTATTCCTTGGCAAAAAGTGCCTTGGCAAAGTCTTCCGCCACAAAAGGACGCAAATCCTCAATGCCCTCGCCTACGCCAATCCACTTGACCGGCATGGAAAGCTGACTCTTGATGCCAATGACCACGCCGCCTTTGGCGGTACCGTCCAATTTCGTCAGCACCACGCCGGAAATCGGTGCCGCCTTGGTGAAAAGTTCTGCCTGACTGATGGCATTCTGTCCCGTGGTGGCATCGAGCACCAGCAGGGTTTCATGGGGCGCACCGGGAATTTCGCGGCCAATGACACGGTTGATTTTCTCCAGTTCCTGCATGAGATTAGACTTATTCTGCAGACGGCCGGCAGTATCAATAAGCAGAATATCAATTTTGCGGGCCACAGCTGCCTTTACAGCATCATAAGCTACCGCCGCAGGGTCAGAACCCTCCTCGTGCTTGATGAACTGTGCGCCGCTGCGCTGCGCCCAGACTTCGAGCTGGTCAATTGCTGCCGCGCGGAAGGTATCCGCCGCCGCCAGCATAACCGTCTTGCCCTGTGCCTTGTAATAGGCAGCCAGCTTGCCGATGGTCGTGGTCTTACCGGCACCATTTACACCGATAACCAGGTGCACCGTGGGGCCGTTTGCCGCCGTGCGAGTGGTATCCTCACCAGCATTAAGGATTTCGGCGATTTCCTTTTCCAAAAAGGGCTTCAAATCTTCAGGGCTGTTGATTTCCTTTTTCTTAATGCCCTTGCGCACAGCCGTCATGAGTTTTTCCGTAGTCTGCACGCCCACATCGGCCATAATTAAGGTTTCTTCGAGTTCATCCAGGAACTCATCATCGATATCGGCATAGCCGATAACCAGCTTTTCAATCTTATTGGTCAGATTCTCGCGGGTCTTGTTCAGACCCTTTTTCAATTTGTCAAAAAATCCCATGTTACTACTCCTCAATTTCGTCTAGTTTTACAGATAATATCTTCGATACACCGGCATCTTCAATCGTGACGCCGTATAAGGTATCCACAGCTTCCATCGTACCTTTACGATGGGTAACCACAATAAACTGGGTGTTATCCGCAAATTCCTTTAGGAAGGAACCAAAGCGCACCACATTGGCCTCATCCAGCGGCGCATCAATTTCGTCCAGTACCGAGAACGGCGACGGACGATAGCGCAGGAAGGAAAAGAGCAGGGCGATAACCGTAAGCGCACGCTCACCGCCGGACAACGCCGAGAGGTTCTGCCGCTTTTTCTGCGGCAGAGTCACGAGGATATCCACACCGGAGTTAAGCACATCCTCTTCGTCCAGTAGTTTCAATTCCGCCTTGCCGCCGCCAAAGAGTCGCACAAAGATATCGGCGAAGTACACCTGAATCTGCGCAAAGGCCTCCTTGAACTGCTTGGTCATGGCTTCGTCCATATCCGCTAAGATGCGCTCCAAATCCTCCTTGGCCGTGGTCAAATCGCCTGCCTGCTTAGCCATAAAGTCATGGCGTTTGGAGAGTTCCTCGTATTCTTCCAGCGCGTTGGGGTTTACCGGCCCCAGTTCTTTTAACTTGCGCTCCAGACTCTGCATCTGACTGCGGATTTCAGCTGGTTCGCCTTCCATGGCCTCTTCAGCCGCCCGCTCCGGTGTCAGCCCGTAATCGGCCAGAATCTCCTCCTGCAGCTGTTCCAAATGCATCTGCAGCTTGTTATCCGTCAATTCATGTTTTTGCATCGTTTCCTGCAGGTGGTTGCGCTTTTGGGCAGCCTCATGAGCTTTCTTATCCGCCGCCTGGCTGGCTTCCAGTTTATCCATGCGCTCTTTGTAGATATCGCCATGCTTAACCTGGCCCTCATCATAAACGTCCTGCCAGGCCCGCTGCTGGCCCTCCAGCACCTTCAACCGATCCACGCTGTCGGCCAGGCTGTTGTCCAAATCCCGTTCTTCCCGTTCATTGTCCCGCAGAGCATTTTCGCTATTGGCTTTGGCCTGCTGACGAAGTTCCAAAAACTGCCGGTTGCCCATGGCTTCCTGTTCCAAGGTTGCCCGCTTGACTTCCCGTTCATGGATAAACTGCGCCAAGGCATCTGCATCCTGCTCGATATCGGCCATAGCACTGCGAATACGTTCTTCTTCCTGTGCCAGTTCCTTGTACTTTGCTTCCGCAGCAGCTGCAGCCCGTTTGGCAAAGATTTTTTTCTCCTGCAATTTGGCAAAGGATTTTTCCATTGCCGCCATCGCCTGTTCCAAATCGGCAATCAGACTGCCTTGCTCGGTCAGGTTCTCCGCCAGGCGCTCCAAATTGGTACTTAACTCTGCCCGGCGAATATGAGCCTCCTGCAAAGCATGCTGCAATTCCTGTTGCTTTGCCTCAGCCTCTGCTACGGCCTTTTCCCTGTCCTGTCGGCTGCTGGTTAGCTCCTGCTGTTTGGCGTTAAGTTCCCCCAGCTTCGCCTTTAATTCATCGATTTCACCGCTGCGGTTTAAGAAACTGGCCTCCGCATGCTGGCGGCTGCCGCCGGACAGTGAGCCGCCGGGATTTAAGAGTTCACCGGACAAGGTGACAATCCGCAGACGCTGCTCATGATTTTTGGCAATCCTCAATGCGTTATCGAGGGTATCGACAACCAATGTCCGCGACAAGAGAAAATCCACAGCCTTTTGATACGCGTTATCGACCTTGACCAAGCCATTAGCCCAGCCGATAACACCATCGGCACGCCCCTCCTTGATGCTCTGTGGCTGTCGAACCACCAAAGTAGACAAGGGCAGGAAAGTAACACGCCCCTGCCGCTCCCGCTTCAAGTAAGCAATAGCGGCTTTAGCTGTATCCGTGTCCTGAGTGACCACATTTTGCAGATTGCCGCCCAAGGCCACTTCAATCGCCGTAATGTAATCCTTCGGCACATCGATGAGTTCCGCCACGGCACCGGCCACACCGCTGCGCCAGCTTTCCTGCGCCTTGAGCACCGCCTTGACCGCTTTGCCGAAGCCTTCATAAGCCTGCTGCATCTTCTGCAGGAATTGCAGTTTGCTCTCCCCGCTCTTTAACTGTTGGATGCAGTCGTTTAACTGGCGGACTGCCTGCTGCTGCGCACTTACCGCAGCCGTTTTTTCATCAGCTGTCGCCTGACTTTGCGCCTGCAGCTCTTGAATCTTGTCTTTCTCACGCTGTAACTGGACTGCAAGTTTATCCTGCAAGTCCTCCAGTTCAGCCAATTTATCCTTGGCCTGTTCGAGCTCGCGTTCCCGGTCTTCCTGACCGTCTGTACCGTTTTGCAAATCCCGCTCCGCCAGAGCATATTCCTGCTGTTTGGCATTCCAGATGTTTTGCTGTTCCTCGCGGCTTTTTTGCAAAGCACGAGCCTTGTCTTCTTCTTCGTGAATCCGCTTGGCTAGTTTCTTTTCCTTGGTCCGCTCCGTCTGCAAGAGTTCATCCAATAACGCCAAATCCTGCTTATGATGGCTGGCCTGTTCCGTAAGGCGGGCAATATCGGCTACAGCATTGGCAATCTCATGACTAAGTTCCTGCCGCCGGTCCAAAATCTTTTGGCGGGCACCATCGCTCTGGTCCTGACGCTCGTGGAGCTTCGCCAGTTCCTGCGCCGCGCCTTCCATCTTCTGACGCAGGGCTTCATTTTTTGCCGCCTGCTCCTGCAAGGCTCGCTCCAAATCAATGATTTCCTTATTGAGCCGCTCTTTCTCTGCCGCCACCGCCTGCACCAGTGTATCGGCACCTACGGCCTCATCGCGCAAAGCAGCCAGCTTTTCATCGTTTTCCTGCTTCTTGGCTGCTTCCTGCGCATAATCATTAGCCAACTTGCTGAGCTTGCAGCGCCGGAATTCTTCCTGCAGGCCATTGTAAATCCGCGTCTTTTCCGCATGGCGGGCCAACGGTTCGAGCTGGTTTTCAATCTCGTGGATGATATCCTGCACACGCACGAGATTGTTTTCCGTATCCGTGAGCTTTCTGACCGACTCGCGCTTGCGGTTGCGGTACTTCGTAATCCCCGCCGTTTCCTCAAAGAAGGCCCTGCGGTCTTCAGGGCGGCTGTTCAAGATATCGTCAATGCGGTTCTGTCCGATGATGCTCATGCCGTCATGACCGATACCCGTATCCGCAAAGAGGTTATAGATATCCTTCAAGCGGCAACGGGAACGGTTGATGTAAAACTCACTTTCCCCACTGCGATAAAGGCGGCGGGTCACAACCACTTCACGGAAGTCCACCGGCAGAGTACCATCATTGGCAAAGAACAGGGAAACCTCGGCCACGCCCAAAGCCTTGCGGGAGGCTGAACCAGTGAAGATGATATCCTCTGCCTTGGTGCCGCGCAGGTTGCGGACATTCTGCTCCCCGAGCACCCAGCGAATGGCATCGGTGATGTTACTCTTGCCACTGCCGTTCGGCCCCACAATGGCCGTTATCCCTTGGTCAAAATCTATGGTTATTTTATCTGCAAAGGACTTAAATCCATAAGCCTCCAAGCGTTTTAACTGCAAAATTTTACACCTCATTCACGATTCACACATATCTTATATCATAACATATTTACGCCCTTTGCGAAACCGTGTATAATAGATGGCAGATATATCTGAATTTTCACCTATGCAGAGGAGGATAGCTTATGAACCCCAATACCTTGTTCAACATTTCCTATGGACTTTACGTCCTCACCGCCAATCTGGATGGCAAGGACAACGGCTGCATCATCAACACCGTAACCCAGGTGGCCATCGACCCCAATCAAATCTCCATTGCCGTCAACAAAACGAATCATACCCGCGATATGATTGCCGCCAGCAAAAAATTCACCGCCTCCATTATCAGCCAGGATGCAACTTTTGAACTGTTCAAGCGCTTTGGCTTCCAGTCGGGACGCGATGTAGATAAATTTGCCGGCTTCACCGCCACGCAGCGTGCAGCCAGCGGTGCACTGATTATCAACGAAGGAACCAATGGCTATATCTCCGGCTATGTCACACAGGAAATCGACCTCGGCACCCACAGTCTCTTTATCGCCAGCGTCACCGATATGGATATCCTAAACAGTACCCCCTCTGCCACCTATACCTACTATCACCAGAACATCAAGCCCAAACCACAGGCACCAGCCCCCAGCAAAACTGGCAAGACCATCTGGCGCTGCAAGATTTGCGGCTATGAATACGAAGGCGATGAACTCCCCGCAGATTTCATCTGCCCCACCTGTAAACATCCGGCTTCGGATTTTGAAAAAGTGAATTAAGAAAAACAAAACGCAGGCTTGACTGGTCAAAACTGACCGTCAAGCCTGCTGCTTTTATATCGCTATAAAATTAGAATTCTTCGCTCTTGCTGGCGATTTTTTCCTGAACGTATTTAATGAAGTCATCTACCTTCATTACTTCGCTGTCCTTCACGCCACGTTTGCGGACAGCTGCCGTACCGTCAGCCATTTCCTGGTCACCGACAACCAGCGTGTACGGCGTCTTCTTGACCTGACTTTCGCGAATCTTGTAGCCCGTCTTTTCATTGCGGTCATCCACTTCGACACGCAGACCGAGGTCAAACATTTTCTTCTTGAGCTCGTAAGCGTAATCGGCATGTTTGTCCGTAATCGGCAGGATGCGAACCTGAACCGGAGCCAGCCAAGTTGGGAAGGCACCGGCATAGTTTTCAATGAGGATGCCGATAAAGCGTTCAATGGAGCCGTAAACTACGCGATGCAACATAACCGGACGATGCTTTTCGCCGTCTTCACCCACATAAGTCAGGTCGAATTTCTCCGGCATCAGCATATCGAGCTGAATCGTACCGCACTGCCACGTACGGCCGATGGAATCGCGCAGATGGAAGTCAATCTTCGGGCCGTAGAACGCGCCATCACCTTCGTTGACGACATACTTAAGACCGCGGTGTTCCAAAGCATTGCGCAGAGCATTCGTAGCATTTTCCCAGATTTCATCAGAACCCATGGAATCCTCCGGACGCGTGGAGAGTTCTGCCGTGTACTTCAGACCGAACGTGCTGTACACTTCGTCAAAGAGGTCAATCGTGTGCTGGATTTCGTCCTCAATCTGTGCCGGCGTGATGAAGAGATGGGCATCATCCTGCGTGAAGTTACGGACACGGAACAGACCGTGGAGCGCACCGGAAAGTTCATGGCGATGAACAAGCCCCAACTCGCCCATACGCAGCGGCAGGTCACGATAGCTATGCTGATGGGATTTATACACCAACATACCGCCCGGACAGTTCATGGGTTTTACCGCATAATCTTCATCGTCAATCTTCGTGAAGTACATGTTTTCTTTGTAGTGATCCCAGTGACCAGAAGTCTCCCAGAGCTTGCGGTTCATGATCATCGGCGTTTTGATTTCCTGGTAACCATAACGGCGATGTACTTCGCGCCAGTAGTTAATCAGTTCGTTGCGGACGACCATGCCGTTCGGATGGAAGAACGGGAAGCCTGGGCCTTCTTCGTGCAGGCTGAACAAATCAAGTTCTTTGCCCAGTTTGCGGTGGTCACGCTTAGCCGCTTCTTCGAGCATGTGCAGGTATTCATCAAGGTCAGCCTGTTTTTCAAAAGCCGTGCCATAGATACGCTGCAACATCTTGTTCTTTTCGCTGCCGCGCCAGTAAGCACCAGCTACACTCTGCAGCTTGAGTGCCTTAACCTTGCCCGTAGATAATACATGGGGGCCAGCGCAAAGGTCTGTGAATTCCCCCTGCGTATAAAGCGTAATCAGCGCATCTTCCGGCAGGTCGTTGATGAGTTCCACCTTGTAGCTTTCGCCCATTTCCTCAAACATCTTGAGGGCATCGGCACGGCTGACTTCCTTGCGTTCGAGCTTGAGGTTTTCCTTGACGATTTTCTTCATTTCCTTTTCGATATCCTTGAGGTCAGCTTCGCTGAGCTGGCGGTCCATATCGATATCGTAGTAGAAACCATTGTCAATAGCCGGGCCAATAGCCAGTTTTACATTTTCTTCCTTGTAGAGACGTTTTACAGCCTGTGCCAGAATATGGGAAGCTGTATGACGCAGTGCCCAGCGGCCGTCTGCTTCTTCA
>CADBYQ010000107.1 GCA_902798865.1 Pseudoselenomonas ruminantium
AAAAGTTGACCGGTCAATTTTGACCGGTCAACTTATAAAGTCAATTGTTTATTTGCTTATTTGCCGAAATATCTATCCAGGAGACCCTTGAAGCCGCGGCCGTGGCGGGCTTCGTCTTTGCACATTTCATGTACGGTATCATGAACGGCATCCAGATTGAGCTGTTTAGCCAGGGTTGCCAATTCTTTCTTGCCAGCGCAGCCGCCATGTTCAGCATCTACACGCATGGTCAGGTTCTTCTTGGTGTCGTTCGTGAGGACTTCACCTAAGAGTTCTGCGAATTTGGCAGCGTGTTCAGCTTCTTCCCAAGCATAGCGCTTGAAGGCTTCGGCAATTTCCGGATAACCTTCACGGTCTGCCTGACGGCTCATGGCCAGATACATGCCGACTTCGGAGCATTCGCCCGTGAAGTTCTGGCGCAGGCCTTCAATAATGCGGGGGTCAACATCCTTGGCCGTACCCACATGATGTTCATCGGCGTAATTCATATCGCCGCTCTGCTCAACGAACTTGGAGGCCGGGGCTTTACAGATGGGGCATACTTCCGGTGCCGCATCGCCTTCATGAACATAACCGCAAACCGTGCAAACAAATTTCTTCATAATCTTACTACCTCCTAAAATATATTACACATTAAATCAGATACAATTTTATGGTGTGCTCATCACCATGGCTTAATTATAAGTGACAGCCCACAAAAGATAAATGGTCATTTTAGGTGATTATAAGAAAATAAATTGTCAATACTTCGGATTTCTTGTTATTATGGCGAATTACATAATTTTTCATGATAATTATTAACGGATAATAATTATTGATTAGTGCGGCCAAATTTAGGTGGTAAAATGGAATCAATGGTGTTACAATAAAAAAGATAATGTTTAATTGTTTTATAGGAGAGAAAGGACACTATGTTTACCTGTATGACAAGTTCTCCCGAAGAAACTGGTCACCTAGCCGAGCTGGTGGGGCAGAAGATTCGGGAAGGAACCGTGCTTTGCCTGGAGGGCGACTTAGGGGCTGGCAAGACGTTGTTTGTGCAGAGTCTTGCGCGTACCTTGGGCGTCGAGGGGGATGTGACGAGTCCGACCTTCAATCTGATGAATGTCTATGAAGGGATTTGCCGCATTTACCACTTTGACCTCTACCGGCTGGAAACAGAAGAAGAACTGGAAGATATCGGCTTTTATGAGTACATGGAGGAGCCGGAGGGAATCGTGGTCATCGAATGGCCCGACAAGTTCCCGGAGTCACTGCCAGAGGATTATATCGAGGTGCGCATTCGTAAATTAGGCGAAAACACCGATGAACGGCAGATTGATTTTTCCAGTATCGGCGAGAAGAATCAGGAGTTTATAAAGGAGTTGGAAGACTTTGTCCATACTGGCCATTGATACCGCTACGCAGGTTTCAAGCGTAGCCGTGGCTGATGAGGGGCGGCTTTTGGCCGAGCTTACCATGCAAGGGAAGCTCACGCATTCGGAAACCCTGCTGCCTCATATTGAACAGGTGCTGAAAATGGCAGCTGTAGCAAAAGAAGATTTGACCGGCATTGCCATAAGCAATGGCCCCGGTTCGTTTACAGGCTTGCGCATAGGTCTTGCGGCGGCAAAGGCCATGAGCTATGTGCTGAATATTCCCCTGGTCGGCGTTTCGACCCTGCAGGCACTGGCCTACCAGCTGCCTGTGCCGGGCGTGCGGCTGATGTGCCTCCTGGATGCCCAGAAGGGCAATGCCTATGTGGAAAGCTATCGTTGGGAAAATTCTTCCCTGCAGGTAGTAGAACCGGTCAAGGTGGCCAAAATCAGTGAGATTGTGGCAGATTGTGCGCATATCGGCGAACAGGTCATCCTGCTTGGCGATGCGGTGCAGAAGAAAATCGTCGGCAAAATGGAACTGCCGGCAAATGTCAGCACAGCCATGCTGCATATCGTTATGCCGCGGGCGGCATGTACAGCCATGCTCGGACAGGCAAAACTTTTGGCCGGCGAGACGGATAACGTGATGGATTTGGAACCGGTGTACATCCGCCGCAGTGAAGCGGAAGTGCTCTGGGAAAAGCGCCATCCCGAAGAAGCGAAAGCCACGAAGCCGACTGAGGAAATGTAATTGCAAGAAAGAGGAGATGTAATGGACACTGTTCCTTTAGATAGTATAGATGTGAATAAACTGGAATTTCGGGAGATGGCTCCCGAAGATGCGGACGCGGTAGAAATTGTGGAAAAGGCCTGTTTTGCCATTCCCTGGTCGCGGGAGTCCTTCTGGAAGGAAGCGCAGAACGAAAACACCTTGTATCTGCTGGCTCTCGATAATGAGCGCGTGATTGGTTATGTGGGTTGCTGGATTTCCTATGAAGAAGCGCAGATAACCAATGTGGCGATTCTGCCTGAATATCGGGGCAAGCGCATTGGTACGCGGATGTTTGGTGAGATTATCGACCGGGTGAAGGAAAAGGGCGTAACGGCCATGACCCTGGAGGTACGACCCACCAATGCTCCGGCGCTGGCGCTTTACAAGGGCTACGGCTTCAAGGAAGCCGGCCGCCGTCCGAAATACTATCAGGATAACGGTGAAGATGCCATTATCATGTGGAATACGAAACTCTGATTGTATAGATAAGGTGACGGAAGTTTTTATGGAAAAGAAAAAGGAAGAACTGCTGACGCTTGCGATTGAGTCCAGCTGTGATGAGACTTCGGCGGCAGTTTTGCGGGGCGGACGGGAGATTCTTGCCAATATCATCTCTACGCAGATTCCCATTCATCAAAAATTTGGCGGGGTGGTGCCGGAAATCGCCTCCCGCAAACATATCGTAAATATCATGCCGGTAATTGATGAGTGCCTGCGCACAGCTGGTGTGGAACTTAAGGATATCGACCAGGTGGCCGTAACGTATGGCCCGGGGCTCGTCGGTGCGCTTTTGGTCGGTGTGTCGGCGGCAAAGTCGTTGGCGTTTTCGCTGGGCAAGCCTTTAATCGGTGTCAATCATCTGGAAGGGCATATCTTTGCCAACTTCCTGGCGGCACCGGATTTGGAACCGCCGTTTATGGCGCTCGTGGTGTCTGGCGGGCATACGGCGCTTGTCGATGTGCAGGGCTATAACCGCTTCCGCATGATGGGACAGACCCGTGATGATGCGGCCGGCGAAGCCTTTGACAAGATTGCCCGCGTGATGGGGCTGCCTTATCCCGGCGGCCCGCGCATTGATGCTTTGGCCAAAGAGGGCAACCCGATGGCCATTGATTTTCCGCAGGCGCTGACGGAAAAGGGGAATTACGAGTTCAGCTTCAGCGGTCTGAAGTCGGCGGTGCTCAACTACATCAACAGTGAGAAGATGAAGGGGCACGAGCTCAACAAGGCCGATATTGCGGCGTCCTTCCAGCGTTCGGTTATCGAGGTGCTGGTGGGCAAGGCGTTCCAGGCAGTCAAAGAGGCCGGGCGCGATACACTGGTGCTGGCCGGCGGTGTGGCAGCCAACAGCGGTTTGGAAGCCCGCCTGCGCGAAGAGGCGGAGAAGCGGGGCGTAAGGTTCCTCTATCCGAGCAAGATTTTGTGTACCGATAATGCGGCTATGATTGGGTGCAGAGGGTACTATCAGGCGCTCGATGGCGGGTATAGTGACTTGTACCTGAATGCGGTGCCGGGGCTAAGTTTGACAGACAAATAAGTTTATAAGTTACGTTCCAATGGCGGAACAGATATGGTTTTCACGCTGCGCTATGCCGCAGGGCTAAAACTATTTTTTGCCTTTTAATTAAGTATCGCGAAGCGTCAAAACTCGCTTTGCTCAGACAGTAGACGCTTCACGATAAAACAGCGGTAGGCAAAAAATAGTTTCTTAACGCCCTGTGCCAAACGCTTCGCTTAGAAAATCATATCTGTTCCGCCAAGTTACGTTTTTAGGCTCTTTTTTACAGGTTATAAAGTAGTAAAGCCTTCCCTTGAGGGGGCGGCGAAGCCGCGGGAGTCCGGTGGACTCTCTGGAGCGTGGCAGACTGTAGGTCTGACGGATGAGGTGTGGAAAAATGCGTAATACCAATAATAATTTAACAACCAAACAATTAAATATCTTGGACCGTCTAAAGCAGATTCTCCCCTTTGTGGCTGACCTTGCCCATGGTCATGCTGCTATCTACATTCAGGCGGAAACTGCGGGCAAGCTGCGCATAATCGCCACGGCTACGCCGCATACGGTCTATATGCAGGACGCTGCGGAAGCGGCGGCAGGCTTGGTCGATACATTATCCGAGCCGCTGGTCACGGAGGTTTTCCAATCCGCGCAGTTCGTGCATGGCAAGCGGGAGCAGGATTATGGGCATTTTGTGGATATGTATGTGTTCCCTATTGTCGATAATGCGCATGTGATTGCGGTTATCAGCATTGAGGTGGATAAGGAGCACTTGAATATTGATGACTTCTCCTATCTCATCAAGACCACGCAGGATGTGTTGAATTTTGCGGCGCGTGATGTGGATTTGGCGCCGTTTACGCCGCTTTCAGCCAGTGACGGGCTGTTGATTACCGACCAGTTCAGCCGGATTGTGTTTGCCAATGCGGCGGCGCAGCGGATTTACCGGGTTTTGGGCGTCGGGAGTCTCAAGGGCTGTCATTTGTTTGACCGGCAGTTGACGCGCCATGTCACTAGGGAATCTTTTGAGCGGGAGCGGCCCTGGCAGAAGGAGCTTTCGGCGGGCGGCTTGCAGCTTATCCGCCGGCAGATTGATTTGCAGGCGGGGGGCACGCTTTTGCGGCGGATTGTCGTGCTCTCGGATGTGACGGAAATCCGCGCCAAGGAGCAGGAAATCCGTATTAAGTCGGCGGTGATTCAGGAGATTCATCATCGGGTCAAGAACAACTTGCAGACGGTGGCCAGCCTCCTGCGGCTGCAGGCGCGCCGCAGCGGTTCGGAGGAAGTCAAGTCGGCGCTTTCCGAAAGCGTCAACCGCGTGCTGTCCATTGCGGCGGTGCATGATTTTCTCTCGCGGCAGGGGCGGGAGAGCATGGAACTGGGGCAGATTATGGCGGAGATTTTTGCCCAGGTCAAGGCCAGTATGGTCGCGGCGGATTTTGATTTGCAGCAGGAGTATGTGGGCGAGGCGGTAAGCCTACCGCCGAAATACGCCAGCTCTCTGGCACTGGTGCTCAATGAGTTGATTATCAACGCTGTGGAACATGCCTTTGGCGAACGGCAGGCGGGACTTGTGGGCTTAAAGGTGGAACTCGATGAAGAATTACGGCTGGATTTCTATGATGATGGCTGTGGCTTGCCCACAGATTTTCAGCCGAACAAATCCCGGTCACTGGGGTTATCTATAATTCGCACCTTGATTGAGGGCGATTTGGAGGGCAGTTTCCGGCTGGAAAATGACAGCAGCGGCCGGGGAACGCATGCGTATATTGTCCTGCCCAAGCCGCAGGCGCAGGGGCAGGTTGTGGCAAGTTTGGAGGAATGAATATGCAGGAAAACAAGAAAACATTACGGATTGTCATTGCCGATAACGAATCCCTTATCCGTCTGGATATTCGGGAAATGCTCGAAGATGCGGGCCACGAAGTCGTGGGCGAAGCGGTAAACGGCCGGCGGGCCGTGGAACTTACCCGTCAGCACCGCCCGGATTTGGTGCTGATGGATATTAAGATGCCGGAAATGGACGGTATTACGGCGGCAGGAAAAATCTATGCGGATAAAATTGCCCCCGTAATCCTGCTGACGGCGTTCAGTCAGCCCGATATTGTGGATAAGGCCAAGGATTCCGGCGTGCTGGGGTATCTCGTAAAGCCGGTGCAGGAAAGCCAGCTTTTTCCTGCGATTGAAATCGCGCTCTCCCGTTGGCAGGAAATGCAAGGGTTGGAGGATGAACTGGAAAAGCTCAAGGATTCGCTGGAGACGCGCAAAATGGTCGATAGGGCTAAGGGCATCATCATGGCGGCGCATAAACTGGGGGAACAGGAAGCGTATCGCCGGATGCAGCAGTATGCTATGCAGAAGCGGGTGCCGCTTAAAGATGTGGCACAGAGTATCATTCGTGCGGCTGGGGGCAAGGCTTGAGATAAAGATATGCAAAGGCGCGCGGTGACTGGTAATACCTTTCCTTCGCCATAGACAGGCTTGTCAAAAGCTGCGGAAAGGCATCACCAGTCACCGCGCTTAGTGCGAACATTACAATGAAGTGCAAAGGCGCCCGTCCTGTGGGGAATAACTTTCTTTCGCTTAGAAAAGCTTGTCAAACGCTACAGAAAGTCATCCCCCACAGGACGGACTTGATTTTTGCATTAATTTCCCTAAATTCCATTGTGGAATATATTATTTTAGCAGGAGTTTTTTACTCGATGACGAAAAGAGGAGGTAGATGGATAACTAAGGAAAGGTGAAAGGTGGGGGAACTATGAGTCTCAAACACAAGTTTATGGCATTGTCCGGCATAATGGGGCTGTTAATGGCCATTGTGGCTATTGTCGGCTACGTTATGGCCAGCCGTGAACTGAATCAGAGCGTGGACAGTGAACTGCGGGCGACGATTTCCCGCTAGGCTATGGTGTTGGATGGCTGGCTGCGGGAGAAACGGGCCTTTGGTGAGGCAACGACCAACTACATGACCAGCCTGAATGGCAATTTTGACATTATGCATAGCAAGGCCACTCTGGGCACCACCATGTCGGATAAGGAAATTCTGGAAATGACTGGTGCGACGGAAGACGGCTGGTGGCTGGGGTATTACACCGGCGATAAGACCGGGAAACGCGACCCGCGTCAGCGTCCCTGGTATAAGGATGCCAAGGCCAAGGACAAGGTGTTCTTTACCGATGCCTATGTAGCTGCCAGCACGGGCAAACTGGTCGTATCCGTGGCTGCACCGGTTAAAGCCGATGGTCAGTTCATCGGGGCTACCTGTGTGGACATCGCACTGGATGCCATCACGGAGCAGGTAAACAAATTGAAATACCACGGCGAAGGTGCGGGCATTGTCATGGAGAAAAGCGGCAATATCCTCGCGACCTCCGGCGCCGGTGAGCAGATGAAGAATTTTAAGGAAATTGATGGCCTGGGCAGTCATTTTGAGGAAATGGTCAAAAATGGCGAGGGCTATTTTGAAGCGAACATCAATGGCGAAGATAAGGTCTTTGCTTATCAGACCGTGCCTTCAACAGGTTGGATTATGGGGATTTCTGTGCCCAGTTCCTTTGTGTTTGCCGCGCTTACCCATTTGAAGATGGTGTTCGGCGTGCTCATTGTTATCGGACTGCTCTTTTC
>CADBYQ010000108.1 GCA_902798865.1 Pseudoselenomonas ruminantium
TAGGACATAGAATTGTCGATTAAAAATAAGGGTGGCCACTATCGCCGCACCGTGGCCACTCACGGCCGCAAAAGCGGCCACTGGCTAACGCAATATGCATATTACTCTTATATATTATATGTTTATATAATAAACATATAATAATATATATAGGGAACGTTGTGGTGGGGAAATTTGTCGGAAGGGGCGTTAACTCAGTGGTGATGCGGGCTGCGGTGAATTGTATGGGCTTTGTGAAAAGGTTTATAGTGGTATATTTTGTCGGTAAATCCGTTGTAGTGGGGAAATTTGTCGGAACAAGGCGTTATCCCTTGATACAGTTGGGCTGAAAGGGATTTTTTCGTCTTGTGGTGGGGGATTTTGTCGGTGTTTTTGACTTTGTGGTGGTATGTTTTGTCGGTTGTGGTGGTATAATTTGTCGGCAGATTGTTTTTCATGGGGAGGAAAAAGTGATGTGATGCCAGTCTGGACAAGGCTTTCGGAGAAATTTTATGGTGGTATGTTTTGTCGGTAAATGCTTTGTAGTGGTATAATTTGTCGGTAAATTTTTGAGGCAAAAACAGCAAATTTTATTTGTGGTGGTATGTTTTGTCGGTTGCTTGTTTATGGTGGGGGAATTTGTCGATTTTATCCACAGATTCCTGTAGATAACTATGAGAGACCGCTAAGATAAAGGGGGGATTTATCCACAACCTGTTGATAATGATGATAAAACAGGTTTTTTGGTTTGTAAAATAAGGAATTTCCGACAAAATCCCCCACTATAAATGTTTTTTATCAAAAAAAGGACTGACTTTTGTACAAAAGCCGGTCCTTTTAAGGTTTATTCCTTGTTTTTGGATGGTTCAAGGATATAGTCTTTATACATATTTTTGAACGCAGTGGCTTTCTTATCTGGAATATAGAGGACAACGAGCTGAGAGGCTGATGGAGCTTTGCCGGAGAGGTGGAGGGTATATCCGTCATCTTCTTCCGTCAGTGCGTCAATACAGCCGATTTGAGCGGATTCTGCCTGCTCCTGAGTGGTCTGGTCCAATACTTCATGGAATTTATCCATAACTTTTTCTGAAGGCGTTTTGGCGGGGATGGCCATGATGATTTCGTTGGTGATGAAATCGGCTTGCTGGTAAAGTTCGTGCTGAACTTCATGTGACCAGGCAGCAATGCGCGTTGCCGCTTTCTGTGAAATACGTCCTTCATCGAACATATCGAAGAAAGCCGGGATAAGGTTGGCCATTTTGTTCCAGCTGAATGCTGCTGTGCGTTTCATGCCCATTTGTTCGGCAGCTTTTTCGAGTATCTGTTTTTCGCCGCGTTTCTTCAGTATATTTAATTTTGTGCGTACAGCAAAGCTCTTATCTCTGCCGGTAAGGTTTGCTCTCTGTACGTAGTTTGTATCCGAAGCGATTTCCCTTGCCTGGTCATCGCTCAGCTCGTTGTAGCCATAAACCTTGCAATCGATGGAGAGATATTTCTCATCCTGTGTGATTTCATAAAGGACTTCGTAAATGCTTTTCCGGGTGTTGCCTGCCAATATCTGGTAGGTTGTGCCGTCTTTATCCAAAGCACGTACGACAATTGGCTGCTGAAGACCGTTACGATAGATACTGTCAGCCATAAGTACTTTTTTCTCATTCGAGATGGAGGAAAATTGATTCCATTCATCAGGTGTAGGTGTAAGTACACTAAGGGGCAGCAGCGAATAGTCTCCCGTATTGCCGGCAATGTCTTGCAAAACCTTATCCGTTCTTGCGGAGGTTTCCTGTACCGAGGCATCGGTTTCCATAGTGGAGGGAGTCTCAGTACGGGCAGTAGAGCTGCCATTCTGTCCCATAAGCCGCCGTTTAGTCATTTCTTTAAATTCATCATTGTCGAAACGATTGCTGACGCCAACGGGCGTATTGGTGGTATCCTCGGTTTGGCCGGAGAGGTCAACGAAGGAAATACCCATTATATTGTTATTATTTTTTTTACTGCTGCTCAATTCTAGCCACCACCTCATCACAAAGTTTGATATATGCTTTCGATGCCTTGCAGGCAGGTTTCCGATAGGTTACGGGAGCACTAAGGTTTTCGGAGTTGATTACGTCCTGATTGTAGGGGATGCGGGTTTCAAAGAGCATCTTATCCCAGCCATTCTGCACCATGGGGAGAAATTCGTGGAAGGATTTGGTGCGGTCTACGACTTTGGTCATAAATGCACCAAGAATCTTCAGCCCCGGACGCTGCTTTGCTGTGGTGAGCACAAAGCGGGCCATGGCGTTGGCACCTAAGATGGCGTGTTTGGCTGGTTCAACCGGGATAATTACATAATCCGTACCCAGCAGGAACATGGCAACTTCATTGTTCATGGCAGGACGGCTGTCGACGAGGATATAGTCGTATTTGTCCATGGCTTTTGCTTCCTCGATGATGTCGGCAATGATGTACGCATAGCGAACACCGCCGGCATTGAGTTCTGCATAAGTGCCGTCAAGGCGAATATCCGAGCAAATCAGGTCAATGCGGGGGAATTCTGTGGAGTTCAGGATGAAGTAATCGAGCTTCACGCATTTATCCGGTGCATCATCCTGTACAGCCCGCATCCGGTCTTTCAGCAGGTTCCCCAAGTAATTGTCGAGAATTTGATTCTGTCCTTCCCCCATGTAATTGAAGGTGTTGGACAGATTGCCCTGCGGGTCAGCGTCGATAAGCAGGACATTTTTGCCCTTCTTGGAAAGCAGGTCGGCTAATGCTGCTACCGTGGTCGTTTTACCAACGCCGCCTTTATTGTTGCTGACGGAAATGACTATGCCTTTATGTTTTTTGGCTTCTTGTTCCATGCTCTCTTCCTTTTCGTAGAGGGTGTTTACGGCATCGTCAAGGATTTTCGTCTTGGGGACGCCTTTCTTTTCCGATAAAGTTTTAAGCTTCTCCACATTGTCGTTGGAAAGAGTAGTGGTAAAAGACTTACGGTTGGTCAATTCAGCCATCCTATCTGCCTCCTGTATAATTAAAAATATATAATTTAACTAAGTTATGGGTAAATATTACCATATATACAACAAAAAATCAATAAAACTTAATTAAGTTAAAAGATTTTCTGTTCGCGTGAATGTTCTAATAAACGCTTTATCTCTTTATTAAACTAAATTATTCGCTCGGCGAATTTTTTGATGATAGTTTGGCGATAGGTTCGTGTTTGACAATTTCCGTCTATAGGAATAAAATACAAAGTGTCGAATGTTTTCTTCGACTAGTTATTGTTTTTTCTTGTTAAGGAGTTTGCTGTTTGAAAAACAACATCTTGGAGATTGCAGGCTGACCGGGAGGTTGGCTTAGTAGCAATTTCACACCAACCTCCCCGTATTGTGGTCAACAATCATCAGGAGGAAAAACAATGAATAAAAATGACTATCGCATTCGTTTGGAAAAAATCGAGGAACATCGTGAAGTAGAAAACATGGTACGGGAATCCTTTTGGAATGTCTACCGTCCCGGTTGTTTGGAGCACTATGTTCTGCATTGTTTGCGAAATGACCCGGCTTTTGTGCCAGAGTTGGATTTTGTCATGGAAAAGGATGGCCGATTAATAGGTCAGAACATCTTCATGCGTGCCGTTATCAAGGCTGATGATGGCAGGGAAATCCCGATTATGACGATGGGGCCTATCTGTATATGTCCGGAACTGAAAAGGCAGGGCTATGGCAAGATTTTGCTGGACTTCAGCTTGCAGAAAGCTGCTGAACTGGGGTGTGGAGCCTTGTGTTTTGAAGGGAATATTGGTTTCTATGGCAAGAGCGGTTTTGATTATGCCAGTAATTTTGGCATTCGCTATCATGGCCTGCCGGAAGGGGAGGATGCATCCTTTTTCTTGTGCAAGGAACTTGTACCGGGGTATCTGTCAGGCATTACCGGTGAATATACCACACCTCAAGGGTATTTTGTAGATGAGGCAAAGGCTGAGGCTTTTGACAAGGATTTTCCTTTCAAAGAAAAATTGGTACTGCCAGGGCAAATTTTCTAAACGCTTGTTAGTAAAATAGTAGAACAAAACCAGCCGCTGTTCAGGATTAGCTTGACAGCGGCCGGTTTTGCTTGGCATAATCATTTAGGCATTTGGGGCAAATTTAAGGAGTCGGAAAACCTGCTCTACGGTATCCGTCATGTTTTGCTGAGCATTTTGGGGTTCAAGAGCCTGTGACAGTGTGGTAACCTGTCGCAGAATGGGGAAGTAGGCATCTATGCCATGTTCGTTGCACAGTCTTGCCTCAGGGGTGACACAGCCGGAAAAAGCAATGACCGGTTTTGCATGTTTTTTGGCGAGTTGGGCGACACCTATAGGGGCTTTGCCCATTATGCTCTGTCCGTCAAGTTGGCCCTCGCCGGTGATAACCATATCGGTAGCGGCAATCTGTTCTTCCAGTTTGGTTTCCTCCATGACGATGTTGATGCCGGATTCCAAGGCAGCGTTGGTAAAGGTCAGAAAGGCAAATCCCAGTCCGCCGGCAGCCCCGGCTCCAGGTGCTTGAGGATTAGCCTGCGGGTACTTTGCTTTTGCCAGTTCCGCATAGTGTTGCAGCCATTCATCCATGATGGGAATCATGTTGGGCGGTGCTCCTTTTTGTGGGCCGAATACAGCGCTGCATCCTTCCTGCCCCAAAAGGGGATTGGTCACATCGCAGGCGATACGGAACGTGCATTCCTTTAGTTCCGGCAGTACAATCGAATCGTCAATGACGGCTAACTTTTCCAGCCCAATGGCATTATGGGGAACAGCTTCACCATTGCTATCCAGCATCTGCCAACCTAAAGCCTGCAGCATACCCAGTCCACCGTCGTTGGTGGCACTGCCGCCAATACCGACGATGAAATGGCGGCAGCCTTTGTGGATGGCATCACGCAGGATTTCCCCTACGCCATAAGTCGTCGTATAAAGGGGATTACGCTTTTCGGGAGGAAGCAAGGTAAGACCTGCGGCAGCAGCCATCTCGATGATGGCTGTTTTTTTGTCCCGTAAAATACCATACTTGGCGGTTACCTTTTGCTCGTTGATAGGTCCTGTTACTTCGAGGGATTGCAGCTCGCCCCCCATGCCGAGCGTCAGGGCTTCAACGGTTCCTTCACCGCCATCGGCCAAGGGCAGTACGTTGATTTTGGCATCCGGATAGACGCGAAGAATGCCGGAACAGACGGCATTTCCCGCTTCCATAGAACTCAGGCTGCCTTTGAATGAATCCATTGCAATGACGATTTTCAAAACAAACACTCGCTTTCTGAAAAAATTTTACCCGGTGAATTAACGCGGAGAGAATTTATGGGGATTATTCCAGAAAATTATTCTTCAGCAGAGCAATTTCTTGAGCATATCCGGCAAGTTCATTGGGCGTTTCTAATATAAAGGGAAGATTTCGCAGTTGTGGATGGTTTATGACGCTTACCAGTGCGTCAAGACCGATGCAGCCCTCCCCAATGCGTGCGTGCCGGTCTTTGTGCGAGCCACAGGGATTCAAGCTGTCATTTAGATGAATAGCCTTGAGACGTTCAAGACCGATAATCCGGTCAAATTCGTTCAGCACGCCATCCAGGTTATGGACGATATCATAACCGCCATCCCAGATGTGGCAGGTATCCAGGCATATACCCAGTTTGTCTTGCAGTTCTACCCGGTCAATGATGGCCCGCAGTTCCTCGAAAGAACGGCCAATTTCGGTGCCTTTGCCAGCCATGGTTTCCAAGAGTACTGTGGTGGATTGAGCAGGCGTGAGGACGCGGTTTAGTTCTGCGGCAATTAAGGCAATGCCGTGTTCACTGCCTTGTCCTACATGACTGCCAGGATGAAAGTTGTAGTAGTTTCCGGGCGTGTTTTCCATACGCTGCAGGTCATCTGCCAGCATCTCATGGGCAAATGTGCGTAAATTGTCTTTTGCTGCACATAGGTTCATCGTATAAGGGGCATGGGCGACCAACTTGGTAAAATGATGCTCCTTGGCGAAAGCGATAAAGGCATCTACATCTGCATGGTTAATGTCCTTTGCTTTGCCGCCACGGGGATTGCGGGTGAAAAAGGCGAACGTGTCCGCATTTAGACTGACGGCATCTTTTCCCATAGCAAGATAGCCTTTTGCTGATGATAAGTGACATCCGATATGAAGCATACTTATTGCCAGCCTTTCCAAATATCCGGCTCATAGCCTAATGTTGACGCTTTGCCATTTCGTACTACGGGGGTTTTTATGACCTGTTGGTTCTCAAGGATTGTTTCCAACTTGTCTGCCATATAATTGACACGAGCCAGAGCGTCCTTGTCCTTGCACTCCGGATTTATCATACCGTCGATGCCGCCATGAGCTTTGGCCACGGACTGGAACTCGCCCTTGCTCATTCCCTTGTCCAGGATATCAATAAACTGGAACTTTATGCCGCGTTCTTTGAAGAAACGCTGTGCTTTTTTGGTATCGTTACACTTCTTGGTGCCGAAAATTTGGATATTCATGTTTACCTTCTTTCACTGTTTTGTTATAAATGGCTTGCGTCAATTCCGGACGCAGCAAAGATAAATCTT
The DNA here is from genome assembly GCA_902798865.1 of Pseudoselenomonas ruminantium. Lineage (GTDB taxonomy): Bacteria > Bacillota > Negativicutes > Selenomonadales > Selenomonadaceae > Selenomonas_A > Selenomonas_A ruminantium_L. The sequence continues at coordinate 6,545 of CADBYQ010000108.1, forward strand.
CTGTTTTTGCCAGCTGGCTGAGTATCGTTTCCACAAAGTCCTGCATATTGGGGCTCATGCCAATACCGGTCGCACACTTATTCTGCCACCATTCGTATTCAGCTTGAAAAGTGAACTTATCCCGGCCATATGCTTTGCCTGCTCCGAGACAGTCACAAATCAGCTCCACGGCGTATTTGTACGGCATATCCTGCGGATAGGCACCGTGGTCAAAATTATCCCACCAGGCCTCATAATGATGGAGATTTCGTCCATGATGGTGAATCCATGCCAGGGACAGGCCATTGTTTTTCTGCTTGCAGATTTTGATGGGCGAAACCTTGCCATTGTAGTACTTTACGCTTTCGACAAACTCCATTGGTGAGAATTTTGACCAGTCGTGCATAAATCCCTGCCACGGAATTCCTGCAATACAGCAAAAGCGAAAGACCCAGTATTTATGACGCAGAATCATCCATGTGTGGCCGCAGATACGTTCTACTAAATTCACAAGTATAGCCCCCAAGTTTTGATCATTATCCTGTCTCAAGTATAATGTGGTTTTCCGGCAGCGTCAAACGATGGGACTGTTGTAGTAAAATGAACTGCTCCCTGTCAAGTAGACAGATGAAAAAATAAAAAAGTTTTCTATCTCCAGCCGTAATTGTACGGTTGGAGATATTTTTATGCAACTCTA